>JAZNEE010000188.1:0-8876 GCA_045588405.1 Acutalibacteraceae bacterium | reverse complement strand
TGAATACCACCAAGACCAGGGCCACCACGTTGAACGTTTACAACAAGTGATGGAAGGTCTGCACCAGCAAGGTAAGACAAGCCTTCGCCTTTTAAAGATATACCAGGGCTTGAAGAAGAAGTCATAACGCGGAAGCCTGTGCCTGCAACACCATAAACCATATTGATAGCCGAAACTTCGCTCTCAGCCTGAAGGAACACGCCACCAATTTTAGGCATTCTTTTTGCCATGTAAGCGGCGATTTCGGTTTGAGGAGTAATAGGATAACCAAAGTAGTGCATACAACCTGCTCTGATAGCGGCCTCTGCAATAGCCTCGTTACCTTTCATAAGTACCTTTTCTGCCATTATTTCCACCTCATTTCTCAACGGTAATTACGCAATCGGGACACATGGTTGCGCAGAAAGCACAGCCAATGCATTTTTCCTGATCAATAATTTCCGCAGGAGAATATCCTTTCTTATTGATTTTGTCCGAGGCCAACTTAACAATGCCTTTGGGACAAGCAGTAACACAAAGTCCACAGCCTTTGCAAATATCGGTATTGAATGTTACCTTTGCCATAATCTATTTCCCCTTTTAAAAAAGTTTTTTCTGCAAGTTTAATGCAAAAACGTTTTGCAGTTTTTCCTTTAATTTGTTTGCCACATTTGTTTCTGCCGTGGTCATAATTAAAGGTAAACCGCTGATTTTGGCTAACTCATTAGCCTTTTCATCTGTCAAAAAAACATCCTCTGCCGTGGTAAGCTCACCAACGTTTGAGTTGTTGACAATGGCGGTGAACTTAATCCCACCCGCTTGCTCGATTTCCTTCATAACTTCAAGCGCTTCCATGGGAGTTCTTGTTAAAGGTCTGAAAAAGTTTGCAACGAAAACCATTTCGTAATCATTCTCTTCCAAAATCGATGGTGCATAGCGACCTAAAGCATATGCTCCTCGGTCGTCACCACCAATATCAAGCACGGCATATTTTTGTTTGTTTTGAACTATCTTATAGGTCTCGGGAGGCAATGCAGGAAGATCGACGTTGGAGTTGGCAAATTGAGGAGAAATAAGCTCAATTCCTGCCTTTTCCAATTCGTCTGCACTGTCTTTGGTGCGGAAATAGGGATTAACTATATCAAGATCGGCAATAATTACGTCCTTACCTTTGGAATTAAGCCACAATGCGTAATTCACCGCGATATTGGTCTTGCCGCTTCCGTAATGACCTGCAAAAAGTGTTATTCTTTTCATAATTTTTAAAGTTTGTTACGCTGAATTTTTCCGCTGACTGTTTTGGGTAATTCGTCACGGAAAACAACGATTCTCGGGTATTTATAAGGTGCTGTTCTGTTCTTAACGTAAGACTGGATTTCCTTTTTAAGTTCATCGGTAGCCTCGGTTCCTTTGGTAAGCACGATGCTTGCCTTAACAACTTGACCTCTAACCTCGTCGGGTGCAGCAGAAACGCCACACTCAAGAACATAGGGAAGTTCCATAATAACGTTTTCAATTTCAAAGGGTCCAATGCGATAGCCCGAAGACTTGATAACGTCGTCAACACGACCGACGTACCAGAAGTAGCCGTCCTCATCACGCCAAGCGGTATCGCCTGTATGATAGAAGCCATCGTGCCAAACCTCATCGGTTTTTTCTTTGTCATTAAAGTAGCCACAGAACAATCCGCAAGGAATCTTTTCGGAAATGTTGATACAAATTTCACCAACGTCACCAACTGCAACCTCTTTACCATCGGCATCTAACAACTTGATGTCATAAAGCGGTACAGGTTTACCCATTGAACCAACCTTGGTACGTGTTCCGGTAAGATTTGCCAAAGCACAAGTGGTTTCGGTTTGACCAAAGCCTTCCATGATCTGCAAGCCTGTTGCAGCCTCAAATTGGCGGAATACTTCGGGGTTGAGCGCTTCACCCGCTGTTGTCATATGCTCAATAGACGACAAATCATACTTTGAAATGTCCTCTTTAACAAGCATTCTGAGCATTGTAGGAGGTGCACAGAAGGTGGTTATATTATATTTTGCAAACATCGGCAACAAATCTGCGGCATCAAAACGATCGAAGTCATAAACAAACAATGCCGTTTCACAAAGCCACTGACCGTAAATCTTACCCCAGGCAGCCTTTGCCCAACCGGTGTCTGAAATAGTAAAGTGTATTCCATTGGGGTTTACGCAATGCCAATATTTAGCAGTTATAAAATGTCCCAACGGATATTTAAAGTTATGTACTGCAATTTTGGGATTTCCTGTTGTACCCGAAGTGAAGTACATAAGCATGGTATCGTTACCCTTAGGCGAATCTTCGGTGCGGTCGAACTTGCCGGTGTAGAGGCTATACTCTTCGTCAAAGTTTCTCCAACCGTCCTTTTTACCGCCAACCATAATCTTATGCTCTAAGCATTCGCAATGCTCGGCTGCAATATCAACCTCGTTAGATACTTCACCATCGGAAGTACAAATGATTGCTTTAACACCTGCGGCATTTATACGATAGGTTATATCGTGTTCTTTAAGCTGATTGGTTGCAGGAATTGCAACGGCACCCAACTTATGAAGTGCCAACATGATGAACCAGAACTGATAATGACGCTTCAAAATAAGCATAACCTTATCGCCGCGACCAATACCCAACGATTTGAAGTAGTTTGCGGTTTGAGAAGAAGCACGCTTCATCTCGGCAAATGTGAATCTTCTCTCGTTGCGTTCGCGGTCAAGATGAATCATAGCCAATTTATCAGGCTTTTCGGTACCCAAACGATCGATAATATCAAACGCAAAGTTGAAGTTATCCTCATTCTTAAAGTCGATTTTGGTAATGGTGCCATTTTCGTTCTCGGTTGGGATAACAAAATCTTCCCAAACGCGATCTTCCTCGGCAATTTCGGCAGCGATAGCAGGACGCTTAGGCTCGGAAGTGAATTCCTTAACACTGCCGTGAACCATGTGGTCAATCTTCTCGCCATTAGGATTAAGAACGATAGCATAGAAGGTACACTCGTCACCCTCAACGGCAATCATTCCGTGAGGCACAGAGGAATCGTAATAAATGCTATCACCCGCGTGGAGAATCTCAACGTGGTCGCCAACCTGAACCTTTAAAGCACCTTTTATAATAATGTCGCACTCCTGACCATCGTGAGCAGTAAGCTCGATATCAGCATTCTGTGCTTCCTCATTATATTCGGTAACAACATACAAAGGCTCGGCAATACGATTTTTGAAAGAAGCGGCAAGGTTATAGTAACGAAGGCCGTGAGCCTCTTCAATTCGCTGTCCCTCACCTCTTCTGGTTAAGGTATAACCTGCAAGACGGGGGCTACTACCCTCGATAATATCGGTAACGTCAACCTTTAAAGCCAATGCACAGCGATAAAGGAATGCAAAGTTAAGGTCTCTCTCACCTGCTTCACAAGCAAGATACTCCTCTTCGCTGATACCTGTTTTTTGTGCCATTTCGGCGGTGGAAAGGCCAATAATTTCCCTTAAGTCGGCAATTCGCTTAGCCATCTCCATAATTTTGAATTCAAGACCGGTTGTCTTCATAAAGTACCTCCTAAAAGTTGGTTCTTTCGAGGCGAAACCAAAGGTTTTACAATAAAAGCCCGCCTCAAAGATAGGAATCCTTTGAGACGAGCTATAAAAACTTTATATCCCGCGGTACCACTCAAATTGCGCAAATCTATATTTGCACCACTCAGGCTCACTAAGCCCTATGCACTAACGTAGCAGTAACGGAAAGGTTCTACTAAGCAAAATGCCGTTCTTCCTTTCGGCTCAAAAGTTACAAGTAAATTGAGCTGTGTTATCGGCTCACACCATCCGCCGATTCTCTGAAAGCACTGTTGCTCATTACCCTCTTCGTCAAAGCCTTTATTTTTGGATTATACCAAAAATGTCTATATTTGTCAAGTATCAAAGTTTATTTCTTTGAATCTTGCCACTGATGGTTTTGGGCAATTCGTCGCGGAAAACAACCACTCTCGGATACTTATAAGGAGCAGTGTGTTCCTTAACGTAGTTTTGGATTTCCTTTTTAAGTTCTTCGGTAGGCTCGGTGCCTTTAGTAAGCACAATGCTTGCCTTGACAACCTGACCTCTAACCTCATCGGGTGCTGCTGAAACACCGCATTCAAGAACATAAGGTAATTCCATAATAACGCTTTCAATCTCGAAGGGTCCTATGCGATAGCCCGAAGATTTAATAACGTCATCGATACGGCTGACATACCAGAAATAACCGTCCTCGTCTCTCCAAGCGGTATCTCCTGTATGATACAATCCGTCGTAAACTGCCTCTTTTGTCTTTTCTTCATCAAGATAATATTCTCTGAACAATCCGCAAGGCGAACCTTCGTCAAGACGGATAACAATTTCACCTGTTTCACCCATGGGAACCGAGTTGCCGTCGGGGTCAACAATGTCGATATTGTACTGAGGCGAAGCCTTACCCATTGAACCAAGCTTGGGTGTTGTACCTGCAAGGTTAGCAATGGTAAGTGTGGTTTCGGTCTGACCAAAACCTTCCATAATCTGCAATCCGGTTGCAGCTTCAAACTGGCGGAAAACTTCGGGGTTTAAAGCCTCACCCGCAGTGGTCATATGATGGATTGAAGAAAGGTCGTACTTTGACAAATCTTCCTTAATAAGCATTCTGAGCATTGTGGGAGGTGCGCAGAAGGTGGTTATATTGTATTTTGCAAACATCGGCAAAATATCGGCGGCATTAAAGCGGTCGAAGTCATAAACAAAAACTGCACCCTCACAAAGCCATTGTCCGTAGAGTTTGCCCCAAAGGGATTTACCCCAACCTGTATCAGAAATTGTAAGATGCAAGCCATCACGCTCACAGCAATGCCAATATTTAGCGGTGACAAAATGACCCAAAGCATAGGTGTGCTTATGAGAAGCCATTTTGGGGTTACCGGTTGTGCCCGAGGTAAAGAACATCAATGCAGCATCGTCACCTGCGGAAGAATCCTCGGTTCTTGCGAATTTTCCCGAGAATCTTGTATATTCGGCATCAAAATCGTGCCAACCCTCTACGCTGCCACCAACCAAAATTTTGGTTTTGAGTGTAGGAGCTTTCACTTGTGCTGCATCTACAATCTTATAAACGTCATCGTCAGACGTGCAAACGATAGCCGAAACACCTGCGGCATTAAAACGATATTCAAAGTCGTGGTCTTTAAGCTGATGGGTTGCAGGAATTGCGATTGCACCCAATTTATGGAGAGCAACCATACTGAACCAGAACTGGTAATGGCGCTTTAAAACGAGCATTACGCGGTCGCCTTTTTTAATGCCAAGCGATGCGAAATAGTTGGCAACCTGTGAAGAAGCACGTTTGATGTCGGCAAAGGTGAAACGACGCTCGTTCATCATTTTGTCAACGTGAATCATAGCAAGCTTTTCGGGATATTTTTCGGCAATGCCGTCAACAATATCAAAACCGAAATTGAAGCTCTCACGATTGGGGAAATCGATTGATTTAAGGCAACCGTTTTCGTCCTCAGTGGCCTTAACAAACTTTTCGCAAACAAGCTTTTGTGTGGAACGAGCTTTTGCAATGCTCTTTGTGACGGTTTCTTCTTTGGTTTCCTCACCCGGCAAAACCACAGCACAGAAAAGACAATCCTTACCGCCAACGGCAATCATACCGTGAGGTGTTGACGAATTATAGTAGATGCTGTCGCCCGCTTCCAAAACCTCGGTATGTTCACCTATCTGAACCTTCAAAGAACCCTCTAAAATAAGGTCAAATTCTTGACCAGAGTGGGTTGTCAAATGAATAGGACGGTTCTGAAGCTCGGCAGAATATTCATAACGAACCATATAAGGTTCGGAAATTTTATCTTTAAACTTAGGAGCCAAATTGCGTATAACAATGCCATCCTCATCAACGGTGGTCTGTCCCTGACCCTTTCTTGTGACGGTATATGATGACAATCTTGCAGTTTTACCTTCAAGCAACTGTGTCATCTGAATATCAAAGACTTTAGCACACTTATAAATAAACGAGAAAGGGAGATCGTCCTGACCCGATTCATACATATTGTAAATTTCTTCGGTCACCTCGGTCTTTTCGGCCATTTCTGCCGCAGTCCAACCCATTATCTCGCGCATCTCTTTAATTCGAGCTGCCACCTCTGACAATTGTAGCATTGTGTTTTCTGTACTCATTTTTGGTTCTCCTTTCATCGGATAATAAAATCAAAAAAACTCGTCTCAAAGTTTTACTTTGAGACGAGTCGAATAAACAAATTCGTACCCGCGGTACCACTCAAATTGCGTGTTAAACGCCACTTCGGACTCTAACAAGTCCTATGCACTAACGTAGCCTTCACGGAAGACGCCTACTGATAAAAACGTTCAGGTCTTCGGCTCGGAAGTGATGGGAAATCTTCTACCGCATACCGGGATCACACCATCCCCGGCTCTCTTTGAAGCTTTAAGAAAACTCCGTCTTCGTCACAGCCTTTTTATTAAGTTTAGTGTATTATACGCTCAAAAAACGATTTTGTCAAGAGTTTTTTGCTTTAGAGCGACAAATTGAAAAGTTTAACTGCGTTTTTATAAAAAATCTTCTCTTTTTCTTCTTCGGTCAGCGCCAATTTGTTAAATCTTTCAAGCTCACCCTCCGGCTTCCAGACGGGATAATCGGTAGCAAAAAGCACTTTGTCGGCACCGTAAGCTCTAATGATCTCAAGTGCTTTATCGGTGCTGATAGCATAAAGTGACGATGAGCTATCAACAAAAAAGTTATCGTAATCCTTTAATTCATAAAAAGCCTTATCCCACATAGACCAACCGCCCATGTGTGCGCCTATAACCGTAAGTTTTGGAAAAGCCTTTAATATCGGTATAATTTGTTCGGGGTTGGAGTAGTTATAACGAGTATCGCCTGTGTGGAAAAGAATGGGAATGCCTCTTTTTTCGCAAGCTTCATACATTTTGAAGCAACGTTCCTCATTTATAGCAAACTTTTGAAAATCCGGGTGGAGTTTAATTCCTTTAAGTCCCAAAGACACAAGATGATCAACGTCACCCTCAACATCGGGGCTATCTGGATGCAAGGTTCCGAGACCTGTCATAAAGCCGTTCGATTTTTCCACCTCTAAGGCTATGAAATTATTTATAGATTGTACCTGTTTAACGGTTGTAGCAACCGAAAAGACTATGCAGTGTGTAACTCCTGCCCTTTTTTCAACTTCAAGCATATCGGCAACTGTGCCACCGCCTTCCATTGCTATATCATAAAAACTGCCAATTCCATCAACCGCCTTTGTGGCAATCTTATCGGGGTAAATATGGCAATGGCAATCAACAATATGGTGCATTTACTAATCCTCCGTTATTAAATAAGGCCGATTTTTCGACCGATATATCGCTCTAAATTTATTTTAAAACATTACAACTTCCAAGAAAATCCCGCAGAGTTTTCACTCTGCGGGATGATTGGTTACAAATTTACCACGGTAATGCCGTTTTGTCAAGAGCTTAAAAGAATTTTGTTATTCTTCAATCTCGTTCTCGTTTTCGGTTTCGTTTTTAACAACCAAAATCTCAATAATACGGCGTTGCTCAACCTTGGTTACAGCTACATCAAGATTCATAAACCCAAACGCATCGCCTTCCTCGGCAATTTTACCAAGCTGTTCAGCAACCCAACCGCCAACCGAAACCGATTCAAATTCCTCATCAACATCCAACTCAAAATACTCAAAAAACTTATCAAGTTGAACGCTGCACAAAACCTTAATCGTTCCGTCTTCCTGTTCGGAAAATTCCTCAACAACCTCGTCGTATTCATCCCAAATTTCACCGACAAGTTCTTCAAGAATATCTTCCATTGTGATTATACCGACAGTTCCGCCATATTCATCCGAAACAACGGCAAAATGAGTCTTTTGTTCCTGCATTAACTTCAAAAGTCCACTAATAGACATTTGTTTGGCAACAAAAACGGTTTCTTTAACAATTGCGTCAACCGTTTTATCACCGTTTACAACAAATTTATTAAAATCACGAATATGAATAACGCCTTTTATATTATCAATGGTTTCGTCATATATTGGCAAACGCGAAAAGCCCGATTCGTCGAACGCTTTTGCAATTTCTTCCTTATTGTCTTCCAAAGATACTGCCACAACGTCGACACGAGGGGTTAAAATATCACCAACAGGGCAATCGCTAAAGGAAATAGCAGATCGAATAAGGTCGCTTTCGATTTCATCAATACCGCCACCTTCCTCGGCTTCTTCAACGATATTCATAAGTTCATCGCCTGTGATGGCATCGTTGCTTTTAAATCTAAAAATCTTATTAAGTAATACCTTCCATCCTGAGAACAATGCAACAAACGGAGTTAAGATAAACATAATAAATCTTAATAGCGGTGTTGCAAACATTGCAAACTTTTCAGGAGTTTCCTTGGCGATACTTTTGGGTGTTACTTCACCAAAAATCAAAACAACAACCGTCATCACAATAGTTGAAACTGTTGCAGCATAACTTGCACCCATAAGAATTTCTATAAACATAACAGTTGCTATCGAACTGGCAGTAATGTTTACAATATTATTTCCTATAAGCACAGCTGAAATGAATTTATCATAGTTTTCAACCAATTTCAAGGTTGCGGCAGCTTTTTTATTTCCGTCATCCGCCATTGTTTTAAGTCTAATTTTGTTAAGAGATGTAAAAGCTGTTTCGGACGCTGAAAAAAACGCCGAAAAAACAATTAGAATTATGAGTGCGACTAATTGCGCCCATATATCCAAGGAATATTCCCCCTAAAATATTTTGATGTGCTTATTATATAGTAACTCTTTTGCTTTTTCAAGTGATTTAACATACATTATACTAAAAAGG
>JAZNEE010000187.1:0-2653 GCA_045588405.1 Acutalibacteraceae bacterium | reverse complement strand
TGCAGTAAGCAATACTGTCAGATATGATATTGAATCATACGCTTATTCGGCAAGCGCAATTACCGATCCTCAGTATGATAGCCTTAAAAATGTAACTGAATCGATGATGAAATATGGCGATTCAGCTTATAGATATGTTTATTAATTTTGTAAAGGAGTAAGTTATGGAAAAGAAACTGTTTGTCGAGTCAAAACTCGAGATCGTTGAGATCGTAGCTGAGGACATCATTTCGACTAGTCCGCCGCGTGATGAAGAGCCAGGCGGAAATACCGAGTTACCTGATCTTCCAATTTAATTGATTGATTAAAAAAACGCGATGGGAAACCATCGCGTTTTTTTATTTGCTTAAAACATATTGCTGACTATTTATTTTAAGTAAAAATATCGATTTTCTGCTTGCAATGGGCAAAAATGTGTGCTATAATGAACAAAAGAAATAAAAACGATTAAGAAAAACACAATAATTTGTTGAATGTGCACAATAAAACGTTGATTTTATTGTCAAAAGATTGATTTTAATTGTTTTTAAACGCTTTTTGTTAATCACGGCGTACTGCTAAGCCTTAAAGATAGCGGTCGCATCGCAATTTTGTACCGTATGCCGCTTGCGGTATTATAATATGTGATGTGAAGCGGCAGAATGGAGATACTTATGAAACAGTATGACATCAACAACATCAAGAGCATAGCGCTGCTGGGACACGGCTCTTCGGGTAAGACTTCTCTTGCCGAGGCATTGCTTTTCTCAGCAGGTGTTACCGACCGTATCGGACGTACCTCTGACGGCACCTCTGTTATGGATTTTGACGCAGAAGAAAAGAAGAGAGGCGTTTCGGTTTCAACAGCCGTGTTCCAGTTTGAATATAATAACAACAAAATCAATCTTATCGATGTTCCCGGTTTGTTTGACTTTGCAGGCGGTGTTAGTGAAGCTCTAACCGCAGCCGATAGCGCAATCATTGCTCTTTCGGGTAAATCGGGTCTCACAGTTGGTGCACAGCTTAACTTCGATTCTGCACGTGAAGCAGGTGTTCCCATTGCGTTCTTTATCGGGAAGCTTGATTCTCCAAGAGCTTATTTTTATCGTGTAATATCAACCCTGACAGCTCATTACGGCGCTGTTATTTGCCCGGTTGTTATTCCTTATGTCGAGGGTGAAACGGTTGTTTCTTATATAGACCTTATTGATGGCAAGGCATATAAATATGACGGAATCAAAAAAACCGAAACCGATATGCCCGAAAACGATGATATTTCCAATATGCGTTCGCTATTGCTCGAAGCCGTTGCAAGCGTTGACGAGGCTTTGATGGATAAATATTTTGAAGGCGAGGCATTCACCGCAGAAGAAATCAAATCCGCATTGGCAAAGGGTATGAGCACAGGTGAAATTTGCCCTGTATTTGCCGGTGTCAACCAAACAGGTGCGGGCGTTAGCCTTATGCTTGATATCATGACAGAAATTGCTCCTTCGGCACAGCTTCGTGAGTATAATGTACTCAAAGGTGATGCTGAAGGCACCGAAAACTGCAACCCGGCAGCTCCAACCGCTGCAGTTGTTTTCAAAACCATTGCAGACCCGTTTGTTGGTAAACTTTCTTACTTCAAGGTTATTTCGGGTTCGGTTAAATCTGATATGAAGCTTGTCAACTCGCGTACAGGTGACGAAGAAAAGCTTGGCAAAATCATGTGGCTGAAGGCAGGCAAGCAGGAAGAAGCCGACGTTATCGGTGCGGGTGATATAGGCTCGGTTGCAAAACTTGGTAACGTTAAAACAGGCGATACCCTTTGTGCAAACGGCAACGTGAAAATTGTTTCTGTTCCGTTCCCGGCACCGTGCCTTTCAATGGCTGTCAAGGCTGTTAATAAAGGTGATGAGGAAAAGGTTTCTCAAGGTCTTGCAAGACTTATGGAAGAAGACCCAACCCTTGTTGCTTCAACCAATAAAGAAACCCGTGAACAAATCGTTTCGGGTCTTGGCGAACAGCATTTGGACGTTGTTGCTTCTAAGTTAAAGGCAAAGTTCGGCGTTGAGGTAAAACTTGAAACCGCAAAGGTAGCGTATCGTGAGACCATTCGCAAGAAGGTTAAGGTTCAAGGCAGACATAAGAAGCAGTCGGGTGGCCATGGTCAGTTTGGTGACGTTTGGATCGAGTTTGAGCCTTGCGATAGCGATGAAATGATTTTTGCCGAAAACGTCTTTGGTGGAGCAGTTCCCAAAAACTTCTTCCCGGCGGTTGAAACAGGCCTTCGTGATTGCGTAAAGAAAGGAACCCTGGCAGGCTATCCCGTTGTTGGACTTAAAGCAACGTTGGTCGATGGTTCCTATCATCCTGTCGATTCTTCCGAAATGTCGTTCAAGATGGCTGCTGCAGCAGCTTTCAAAGCGGGTATACCTCAGGCAAGTCCCGTATTGCTTGAACCCATCGGCACCTTAAACGTCACCGTTCCCGATGATGTTATGGGTGACGTTATCGGTGATATTAATAAACGTCGCGGCAGAGTTTTGGGTATGAACCCTGCTGCCAACCGCAAACAAGAGATTATAGCCGATATTCCCATGTCGGAAATGGGTGATTTCCCAACGGCAATGCGCTCAATAGCACAGGGTAGGGCGGTGTTCACCTTTGAGTTCGCAAGGTATGAAGAAGC
>JAZNEE010000186.1:0-4557 GCA_045588405.1 Acutalibacteraceae bacterium | reverse complement strand
TGAAGATTTAGGTTATTAAGGTGAAACTATGCGTGAAGATATTACAAGTATTCCTATAAGTGAAGTCTTTGAGCCTAAAGAGGGTTGTCCCGTTTGCCGACTTCGTGATATGCTTGAAGAACGCTCGGTTACATATATAATTGGCGCTGCTATGATGGAACCCGATGTGAGAATCGAGACCAATAAACAAGGCTTTTGCCGTTTGCATTACGGTCAAATGTTAAACTGCCGTAAAAAGCTTAACGTTGCACTAATGTTGCAAAGCCATCTTGCCGAAATTGCCAAAAACGGTGTTACAACCGTCAAAAAAGGCGCAAAGAAAGATAGCTGCTTTGTTTGTAATAAAATTGAACACAATATGGAACAGATCACACTTAATATATGCCGTCTTTGGGAAAAGGAAAAGGATTTCAGAAAGCTATATTCTGAACAACCTTTTATCTGCCTTACTCATTGTAAAGATTTAAGCGTTGCTGCTGAAAAAATGCCCAAGAAACTCAGAAAAGAGTTTTTAGACGTTACAAAACAACTTACAGAAAAGCAATTAGTGGCTTTGAGTGAGGATATTGCAAAATTTTGCAGTATGTTTGATTATCATAATAACGGGCAAGAGGATTGGGGCAATTCGAAGGACTCGGTTGAGCGTACAATCGAATGGCTGACAACAAGAAAAGTTGAGGATTAAGTGCAGTAAAAGAGTTCTGCATAGCACAAAAAACAGAAAAATACAATGTTTGCCACGAGTTTTAAAAACTCGTGGTTTTTTGTTTTTTGAAAATTGAGAAACATTCTCAAAAGCTATTGACTTATTGCGGTTTTATGGTATAATTTCAAAAATGAGAAATATTCTCAAAATCGGAAAGGCGGTCATATTGTGAAAAAAGAGTATAATACCGAGCCTAAAAAGTTAATTAACGAATTTTTGAAGCAAAACAGTGACCGTCACTTTACGGTTGACGAAATCGCCGAGGCGGTTTGCTCGGGTGACAAAAGTGCAGGCAAAAGCACCGTTTACCGCCACGTTTCCAAGCTTTTGGAGTCGGGCGTTGTTCGTCGATTCGAAACCCCGGGGGTCAAAAGCTTTGTTTACCAATATTCGGGTGTAAGCGAGCATTGTGACAACCATTATCATCTCAAATGTGTTAAGTGCGGTCGACTTATCCATCTTGAATGTGCCAAAATGGATGAAGTAAGGCAACACATTCTTGCCGACCACAATTTTATAATAGGTTCAAATCGTGCTGTGCTTTATGGTGAGTGCGGCAATTGTGCCAAAGAAGGAAATATATGAAAAGAATAATTGCTTTAACCCTTGTGTTGCTGCTTGCTTTTTCTTTGTGCGGTTGTTCAAAAAAAGAGACATTGGATGAAGAAAAATTAAAGGTTGTCTGCACCATTTTTCCGCAGTACGATTTTGTAAGGCAAATTGCAGGTGACAGGGTAGAACTTAAAATGCTTCTGCCGTTTGGAATGGAAAGCCACGATTATAATTTGGAGAGTATGTCGATTGCCGATATAAAATCGGTGGCAGAGGCCGACCTTGTAATCTACACGGGCGGTGAGGGTGACAAACGCTGGATAGAAACTTTAAAGAAAACGGTTGATAACAACGCTTTGTGGTTGAGCCTTGTCGAAACCACCGAGCTTTTGCCCGTTGTTATTTCTTCGAGTATGGAAGACCACCATCACCATGATGAAAATTGCGACCATGACCACGAAAATGTTCACGAGCATTCGGCGGAATATGATGAGCATGTTTGGACTTCACCCAAAAGAGCTTTAAAGATTGTTGACGCAATTACCGAAAAGCTTTGTGAACTTGATAATGTTAATGCCCAAAGTTATAAAGCAAACGCCGAAAATTATAAAAATGAGTTGAATTCGCTTAGTGAAGAACTGACAAAGGCAACCGAAAACAAACAAGTGACCCTTGTTTTTGCCGACCGCTTTTCGTTCAGATATTTGTGCCACGACTACGGCTTTTCGTTTGATGCAGCTTTTTCGGGCTGTTCTTCCACAACCGATCCTTCGGTAGCACAGATAAATTCACTTTGCATTTCGGCATCAAAAAGCAACGTGAAAACTGTTTTTTATATGGAAAATTCCAACACGCTTTATGCCGAAGGAATAGCCGAAAGGGTGGGGGCAACAACCAAACTGCTTCATTCTTGCCATAACGTAAGCAGTAAGGAATTTTTAAATGGTGCAACCTATCTTTCTTTAATGAAAAATAACGTCCAAAGTATTACGGAGGCTTTGAATGAGTCAGATTGAAGTTAAAAACTTAGCCCTTGCCTATGATGGGGTTGTTGTGTTTAAAGATCTTGATTTTAAAATTGAAAAAGGTGACTATGTCTGCATAGTCGGTGAAAACGGAAGCGGAAAAAGCACGCTCATTAAAGCAATGCTTGGTCAAGTAAAACCTTTGACGGGTGAAATTGTTTTTGAAGATAAAAAGAAGGCAATAGGCTATTTGCCACAGCAAACCGAGGTGCAAAGGGATTTCCCTGCATCTGTTTTCGAGGTTGTGTTATCGGGATTTTTGTCTAAATCTAAAACGTTGTTTTTTAATTCTGTGCAAAAAGCGGAAGCTAAAAGTATTATGAAAAACTTTGGCTTAACCGAAATTTCGGACAAGTGCTACCGTGAACTTTCGGGTGGTCAACAACAAAGGGTGCTTTTGGCACGTGCTTTTTGTGCGACAGGGGATATTATCATTCTTGATGAACCGGTTACCGGACTTGATAACAATGCAATTAACGAATTTTATTCAGCAATAGCCGATATAAATAAAAAAGGAGTTACCGTTATAATGGTAACTCACGACGTGGCATCGGCAGTTCAAAACGCCAATAAAATACTGCATTTGTCCCATAAAAATCACTTTTTCGGCACAGTTTCGGAGTATAAAGCCTCCAATATTGCCGAAAATCTTCTGAAAGGCGGTGTGCTTTGATGATGGGATTTGATTTTGGTGTCTTCACATCACCGTTTTTGACAACCGTTTTGGTTTATGCATTGTTGGTTGGTGTTATGACCGGGGTTTGTGCATCGGTTTTGGGTGTAAATCTTGTGCTAAAACGCTATTCAATGATTGGTGATGGACTTTCTCACGTTGGATTTCTTGCTTTGGCAATAGCAGCCGTTTTTGGTATTTCGGGTAAAGCAGAACTTTATATTACCGTACCGGTTGTGTTGTTGGCAGCGTTTTTGCTGATGTGGTTGAGTGAAAGCGGAAAACTTAAAGGCGACGCGGCAACTGCGCTTGTTTCGGTTGGAACAATGGCGGCAGGCTATATAATTTTCAGCATTGCGGGCACAGGCTCGGGCGACGTTTGTGCAGGTCTTTTCGGAGCGTCGATATTAAATATTACCAAATCCGACCTTTTATCTTGTGTTGCTTTCACTGTGATTGTGGTTGCGGTTTACGTTTTGTTTTACAACCGTATTTTCGCTGTAACTTTTGATGAGGCTTTCGCTTCTGCTTCGGGAGTTAATGTTAAGGCATTTAATCTGTTGCTTTCAGCACTTACCGCCGTTACCGTGGTGGTTGGAATGAAGCTTATCGGCGCCGTTATGATTTCGGCAGTTATTGTAATTCCTGCCGTTGCAGCAATGCGACTTTTTAAAACCTTCCGTTCTGTGGTCATAGGCTCGGCTGTGTTTTCTTGTGTGAGCTTCGTGTTAGGATTTTTATTCGCCGTAACCTTTTATATAGAAAAATCAGGTGGACATATAGTAATGCTTCCCGTCGGTGCGACGATTGTTTGTTTTGAAATAATTGTTTTGCTGTTGGTTGTGGCCTTTAAATGTGTTAGAAAAAACAAAAAACTCTTGGGTTGACCCAAGAGTTTTTTATTATACGTTTTCAACAAGGTTTGGATAACAAATGGAAATAGAAACTTGACCGCTTAACATACTAACTGAAATATATCCACCGCTGGCAGCATTGGCAGTATAGTTAATGTTTTTGTTGCGAAGGGCATTAAAAAAGCTTGTGTCAAATCGAATTGTTTTTTCAACAACAGTCATAGATTCTTCTGAATAGTTTGGCCATGCTGCAATGATCAAGGATTTTGATGCAGCAACGAGCGAAGCGTTGACTTTGCCGTCGGTTTTTTTGTAATCCCAAAAAATACGAAACGTGGCAACTTTATTTTCAAGGTCACTTGAGGCGTCGACGGTTGCAAGGCTAGTACCCTCGGAATCTTTTATTTCATACAAAAAACTGTGTTGCTCTGCGCTTGTGCCATCGGTCGTTAAAGAGAGTACAAGTCCGTCGTTGAGGGTGATTTCTGAAAACTTATTCATTATATCCTTAACGGTTGTGTTTCCAATACTGAAATCAATGTAAGGATTATCAACTTTGCTTGAGGTGTTGTCGTCAGCGGTTTGTCCGTTGTCTTTTTTACAGGCCGATAAACCTAATATTAAAATTGCACACATAGAAAGGCATATCAATTTTTTTAAAAAAACCATAAAATACTCCTTCGGTTTAAACATCTCAAATTCCCAATAGATTATATCAAAAATTCCGTATTTTGTAAAGAAAAATAA
>JAZNEE010000185.1:0-3090 GCA_045588405.1 Acutalibacteraceae bacterium | reverse complement strand
TCCCAACCTTTGTGAACAAAGTTTTTGTCGTAATAAATCATTGTTTCGGTAATTTTAATTTCATCAAACAAGGGATTTATGTTAAAATGTCTTGATAGTTTTTTTGCAACTTCTTTTATTGTTGCATATCGGTCAAAAAGCGTATGATCAAGATCAAAAACAACTGCTTTTATCATAACAATAAACTCCTTTACATTTAATTTTCGGAGATGAAACTATGAGAATAATTTTGGCAAGTAAAAGTCCAAGAAGAAAAGAAATTTTACAAAATCTTGGCATTGAATTTGAGGTTATAACCGCCGAAACCGATGAATCAAGTGATATAAAAGACCCATGCCTTCTTGTTAGTGAACTATCGAGAAGAAAGGGTAATGCGGTTTTCGATTCACTCGATTCAAAGGAAGATACACTTGTTATTTCATCAGACACGATTGTAACACTTGATGGTATGATATTAGGCAAGCCAAAATCAAAACAAGATGCAAAAGATATGCTTAGAAAGTTATCCGGCAGATCACACAAGGTTTTAAGCGGTGTTACTTTGATTTATAACAACCAAATTTTAACCGATTATGAAGTGACTGAAGTTAAATTTTCCGAGCTTAACGAGGAAATAATCGCCAAATACGTTGACACTAATGAGCCTATGGACAAAGCAGGAAGCTACGCTGTGCAAGGTCTTGCTTCTTTAATGATAGAGGGAATTAACGGTTGTTATTTTAACGTTGTTGGATTTCCCGTTCATAAATTCGCAAAGATGCTTATTAAATTAGGAATAGATCCTTATAAAATAACCAAATTAAACTAATACAAACCGTCCGAACTTATTTCGGACGGTTTTATATTTTAAAAAGTTACAACCTTTTCTTCGGGTTCGCTTGTAAGAGTATATTCAGAAACCTTCAAAACGGGACCTTTTGACTTATAAGCCTTGTTAAACTCGATACTGATAGTAGCCGTTATATTAAACCAATCACCGGTTTTAACAACGCATTTTGCATCAGTCTTACACATAAGACCTGCATATTGAATATCATCAGCACAACAAGTCATAACGTGTCTGCCTGTGACAAATTCATTGGCTTCCATTTTTTTATCTTTGGCAGAAAGACCTTTAAATTTAACAGTTTTGCCGTTGTATTTATCGGTTTCTTCCATCATATCGCGGTACCAAAGGGCATAGTCGGTATCAGCAATTTCAATTACATCGGCATTTATATCAAAAGGCAGGGGATCTTCAATGGTATCTTGTTCGGTGCTTCCGTCAAGATATTCATAAATAATCACATTATTGCGCTGAATACCACGGACAATTTTATGCAACGGCATTTTATCTAAATCATCAGAAAAACGGTTGAAAATAACAAGTTCTGCCGATTTTAATTTATCAACAACCAAACTTCTCATATTGGCGTTGTAATTTTCAAATGTTGTTGCATCAGCAAACATCATTTCTTGATATATTGTCCATTTTTTAGGCATTGCGTTATAAAGATTTTCAAGTGTCCACATGCCGTTATATTCAATAATAACGCGTTCAGCACCTGTTTCTTTAACCCAACCCGAAAGCAATTCAGCGGTTAACTGCGATGGTTCGTCAACTGTTTTTATAAAAACGTTTTTACCACTCCAGGTTTTGGGTTCATATTCTTCTTCGCCTTCTTCACAAAGTACAAGAAGGGTATATTCACCCGAATTAAAACGTTCATCTTCAAGTGTTTCTTGAATAAATTTAGTTTTGCCCGACTCTAAAAAGCCGGTAAATAAATATACGGGAATTTCCATTACAAAAACCTCACAGACCGAACAATAGGAGCAATTCGTGTTCGTTAATTTCAGAGCCTATAACACAAAGTCTTCCGATAATATCAGCCGAGCCAATTCTGACATCAGGTTCACCCGGAACATAGTCAAAGTGAATCCAGTTGCCGTCTACACCTGCAACAATACCTTTTGCTCTTAAAATAAAACCATATTTTTCTTTGTTTTCAAGGGCAATCAAAGCATTTTTAATCTCATCAACAGAGAACTTCTTAGTGGTCTCACGGCCGATACTAGCAAACACCTCATCAGCGTGGTGATGATGGTGATGACCATGCTCATGGCATCCGCAAGTGCATTCTTCACCGTGATCGTGGTGATGCTCTTCGTGATGATGATGTTCGTGCTCATGTTCATCGTGATGATGTCCGCAGGAACAGTTGCCATGCTCATCATGGTGGTGATGATGCTCGTCGTGATGGTGATGATCGTGATGATGCTCGTGACAGTCACACTCTTCATCGTGGTCGTGGTGATGATGGTGTTCGTGGCAACCACAATCGCAATGCTCGTCGTGTTCGTGATGATGGTGGTGATGGTGATACTCGGCTTCTTCGGCTAGCTTATGAAGTTCAATTTCAAGAGTGTTTTTCTTTTCCATTGCTTCTAAAATCGCTTTGCCGTCAATCTGAGACCAAGGAGTTGTAATAAGAGTTGCATCAGCATTATGTTCACGAAGAAGCTCGATAGCTTTTTCAAGTTTTTCCTCGGAAATATTATCGGTATGGCTTAAAATGATAGAGCTTGCGTGTTCAACCTGGTCATTAAAGAACTCGCCAAAGTTTTTCATATACATCTTGCATTTGCCTGCATCAACAACGGTGGTAAATCCGTTAAGCGAAATATCGTCAGAACCGATATTCTGAACAGCTTTAATAACATCACTAAGTTTACCAACACCCGAAGGCTCGATAAGAATTCGGTCAGGGGAGTATGTTGACAAAACCTTCTTTAAAGCCTCACCAAAATCACCGACAAGACTGCAACAAATACAACCCGAGTTCATTTCAGTAATCTCAATGCCGGCTTCTTTTAAAAAGCCTCCGTCAATACCAATTTCACCAAACTCATTTTCTATAAGAACAAGCTTTTCACCTTTATATGCTTCATTTATTAGTTTTTTAATAAGTGTGGTTTTACCGGCACCCAAAAAGCCGGAAAATATATCAATTTTAGTCATTATAATGTACCTCATTTTCTGTTTATTTCAATTAAATTATATTATAGCACCGAAAAATTGTTTTTACAAGTAAGCAAATCAAAATTTAT
>JAZNEE010000184.1:0-2062 GCA_045588405.1 Acutalibacteraceae bacterium | reverse complement strand
AATTTTCTTCACTGTTAAGCGTCCACGGAATCTTTATACCAATTGTATAATTTTGTCTGCACTTAGGCAAATAATTGCCAATTATAACAAACAACAAGCCTATCAGCACAGGGACTATCACGTTAATGCGCACTTCATTACCAAGCGCTGCACAATAAGTAAGGGTAGAAAGCAAAACGGTTATGACAGGAATAAGCCAAAAGATGAAATGCAAAATTTTTTCAGAATGGTTATGCTTTTTAGGATCGGTAGAGGTAGCAACAACACACATCCATTGAAACGCCAGCATCATAAAGGGGATGCCGATAACTGCAAAGGGCTTCCCGCTCCAGCCATCTATCTCCCCTGCCGCGTTCCAATGAGTAGGAATTCTCTGGGGTAGCTTATCCCATAAAACGATACCTGCCAAAATGGGTAACAAAATTACTACCGACGTTATAATTAAAATCTTCAAGTTCTTCTTAATCATTTTTATCTCCCTTCAATCCACTTAGCCATAGCATTACCTCTTCAAGAAACGAGGCGTTCAACTCATAATAGATGTACTTTCCTTCACGGGTATCCCTTATCAAATCAGCATCCTTAAGAATTGAAAGATGCTTTGAAATAGCTGCTCCACTCACGGAAAATCTGTTAGATATTTCCCCTGCAGAAAGCCTGGTCACCTTTAACATTTCTAATATTTCTCTCCGAATAGGATCGGACAGTGCTTTTATTGTGCTTTGCAGTCCCAACGTATCTCCTCCAATCATTTAACTCTTTGGTTAAATGATATCATACTTTTTCGGTTTTGTCAATAGTCATTTAACTTTTTGGTTAAATATTTTTTTCGCATTTAACTCACTTGGAATATTGACAAAAAATCGGGATTATGTTACCATAATATACAGTAAATTTATACTTGTGAGGTACAACCTTATGGATAAGCAAAAGGCTTTTGAGTTAGTAGGACTTGAACAAAAAAACGGAAAATTAACGCCCGAGCAGATAACAACGGTCAAGGGACTTGGTTGTCTGAGAGACAAGAGATTTGATGACGTATTCAACGTGAGAGTTATAACCGGAAACGGAAAAATCACCACCGACGAGCAGAGAGCAATAGCGCAAGCTGCCGACCTTTTTGGGTCGTCTGAGGTTGCTATGACCAGCAGAATGACCATTGAGATACAAGGCGTTCCCTACGATAATATTCCCTCGTTGATTCTGTTCCTGAAGGATAACGATCTTGAAACGGGTGGAACGGGTCCGAAGGTGCGTCCCGTGGTATCCTGCAAGGGTACTACCTGCCAATTCGGGCTTATTGATACCTATTCTTTAAGCAGAAAAATTCACGAACAGTTTTACCAAGGATATCACCACGTTACCCTTCCCCACAAGTTTAAAATTGCAGTTGGGGGATGTCCTAATAACTGTGTAAAGCCCGACCTTAACGATATCGGAATAATCGGTCAGCGCATATTTACTCCCGATACGGAAAAATGCCGAGGATGCAAAAAATGCGCTGTAGAGCTTGCTTGTCCTATGAAGGCTGCTGCTCTTTCCGACGGTGTAATCTCTGTGGATTCAGAGGTATGCAATAAGTGTGGAAGATGCTACAAAAAATGCCCCTTCGGCGCTTTCGAGTCAAGCATGCAGGGATATAAGGTTTGCATCGGTGGACGCTGGGGTAAAAAGACGGCAATTGGAAAGCCACTTTCCAAAATTTTTACCGACGAAGAGGAAGTATTAAAGGTTGTGGAAAAAGCCATTATCCTTTTCCGAGACGAAGGAATCAAGGGTGAACGCTTTGCCGACACAATAGAAAGACTTGGATTTGAATATGTTGAAAAAAAGCTGGTTTAATATTCTGTTTTGTTGCCTTCTTATTTGTCTTTGCTTTATTTCCTGCGCTGATAACACAGAGGAAATAAACGGTGAAAATTACGTTGTGTTTACAGATGCGCTCGGCAGAGAGGTCAGCGTTAAAAAGAATCCTCGGCGAGTTGCAGCCCTTATAGGAAGCTTTGCAGACGTATGGGTAAACAGTGGTGGTACGGTTTGCGCTACGGCAGACGATGCATGG
>JAZNEE010000183.1:0-6181 GCA_045588405.1 Acutalibacteraceae bacterium | reverse complement strand
TGGCCATACCAACAGCAATACCTGTGTTGGCATTAACAAGGATTGACGGGAAGGTTACAGGAAACAATGTGGGCTCTTGCATTGTGGCATCGTAGTTATCCACAAAATCTACAGTATCACGGTCGATATCTTTAAAAAGCTCGCCTGCGATGGGAGCAAGCTTGGCTTCGGTGTAACGCGGTGCAGCATAGGCCATATCTCTGGAATATGCCTTACCCATATTACCCTTAGAATCAACGTAAGGATGAAGCAAAGCCTCGTTACCTACCGTAAGACGTACCATTGTTTCATAAATTGCGGCATCACCGTGAGGGTTAAGACGCATGGTTTGACCTGCAATATTGGCAGATTTTGTTCTCGCACCGTTAAGCAATCCCATGTTATACATAGTATAAAGCAGTTTGCGGTGAGAAGGTTTGAAACCATCGATTTCAGGAATTGCTCGCGACAAAATAGCACTCATCGCATAAGGCATAAAGTTGGTTTCAAGTGTTCTTGTTATAGGATTTTCAACAACTGCACCTGCACCCGCAATATAGGCGTTAGCCTCTGCAGGATTTTTTACAGCTGTTTGTTCAGTAGTCTTCTTTTTTCTCGGAGCCATAAATTTTTCTCCTTATATTTTAAAATAGAAATTTTAGCTTATATCGGCATCGGCAATATAAAGATGTCCCCTATTGGTTATCATTTCTTTTCTGCCTTCGATATCGTCACCCAAAAGCACGTCGAACATCTTGGCAGTTGCTTCTGCATCCTCGGGAGTTACCTTTATAAGTCGGCGTGTATCGGGGTTCATTGTGGTAAGGCTCATCATATCGGCTTGGTTTTCACCAAGACCTTTAGAACGCTGAACGGTACATTTTTGATCCTTTACCATATTTGCCATAATATCGGCTTTTTCTTTTTCGTCATAAGCGAAATAGGTCTTATCCTTAGTGTTGATTTCATAAAGCGGAGTTTCGGCAATAAATACCTTGCCCTCTTCAATAAGCGTTGGAATAAGCCTGTAAACCATTGTTAAAATAAGCGTTCTAATATGGAATCCGTCTTCGTCAGCATCGGTACAGATAATGATTTTGTTCCAACGAAGCGCGTTAAGGTCAAAGGTTGAAAGATCTTTATTAGCCTTAGATTTAACCTCAACACCACATCCCAAAACCTTTAAAAGATTGGTGATAATCTCGGATTTAAAAATTCGGTCATAGTCGGCCTTTAAGCAGTTGAGAATTTTACCTCTGACAGGGATAACCGCTTGGAATTCAGCGTTTCGAGCCATTTTAACCGAGCCCAAAGCCGAATCACCCTCAACGATAAAAAGTTCTCTAACAGAAGTATCCTTGCTTCTGCAATCAACAAACTTATCAATTCGGCTGAGCATATCGTTGCCCGATTGCAAGGTCTTTTTAATGTTAAGACGCTCTCGCTCACTTCTCTCACGGCTACGCTTGTTGATAAGCACCTGACCAACGATTTTTTCGGCTTCTTCCTTATTTTCAATGAAGTAAACCTCTAACTGATGGCGCAAGAACTCGGTCATGGCGTCACCGATAAACTTGTTGGTTATAGCCTTTTTGGTCTGGTTTTCATAGGAAGTTTGGGTTGAGAACGAGGATATGCAAAGCACAATACATTCTTCAACGTCCTGGAAGGTTATTTTGCTTTCGTTTTTAGTGTATTTGTTTGTATCTTTGATATATTTGTCAATCTGATAAACAAATGCGTTACGCACAGCTCTTTCGGGTGAACCGCCGTGTTCAAGCCAGCTTGAGTTGTGGTAATACTCTTTTAACTGAACTTGGTTAGAAAAGCACAATGCAGCATTTATTTTAACCTTATATTCGGGCTTGTCCTCACGGTCACGACCCTTTCTTTCGGTCTGCCAGAATTGAACCGACGAAAGTCCCTTATCTTCTGCTATTTCGGTAACGTAGTCCTTAATTCCTTCGGCATAACAATATTCATAGGTTTCGAATCTGCCGCCAACCTGGTCACGCAAAATAAAGGTTACGTTATCATTAACAACTGCCTGGCGCTTTAAAATATCTTGATAATATTCAAGCGGTATGTTGATATCGGTAAAAACCTCTAAATCGGGTTTCCAACGGGTTTTGGTACCTGTGTCACGTCCCGAATAAGGTTCCTTTTTAAGTCCGCCTTTGTTTTCACCCTTTTCAAAATGCAGAGTGTAAATAAAGCCGTCACGCTTAATTTCAACATCCATATATTCCGACGAATACTGTGTTGAGCAAAGGCCAAGACCGTTTAATCCTAGGGAATACTCATAGTTCTCACCGTCGTTGGTATTATACTTACCACCTGCATACATTTCGCAGTAAAGCAATTCCCAGTTGAAGCGGTTTTCTTTACTGTTAAAGTCAACCGGTGCGCCACGGCCGAAATCTTGCACTTCGATGGAATGGTCAGAATATCTTGTCACAACAATCTTCTTGCCGTGACCTTCTCTTGCCTCGTCTATTGAGTTGGATATGATTTCAAACACCGAATGCTGACATCCCTCGATACCATCCGAGCCGAAAATAACCGCAGGTCTTTTTCTTACTCGGTCGGCACCTTTTAGCGAAGTTATACTTTCGTTGCCATACTCAGCTTTTTTTGCCATTTTTCATCATCCTTATAATAAATTACACTTATCACATAATATATCCATTATCTAGTATATTTTATACCATATCTTGTGTTTAGTCAAGCATTTTCTATCCTTAAAGGCAACTACTGTCGCCTTGTTGCAAAAAATGTTGTAACAAATAAAATTTAGTGATATAATGTAACAAAAAAGGTGGTGAGATTTTGAAAAACCGAATAAAGCACTTTTTTAGCGGACGCAATATTTATTGTATTTCATCGGTTGTGGTTTTTGCGACTATTATTATTGCAGGGTCGATTTGGTTGGGACCAAAAATCACCGAAATCTCGCACAACCCGGATGTTTTGAAAGAACTTTTGGGCACAGGCTCGGTTAAGAGTTATCTTTGGTTTTTAGGTATTCAATTTTTGCAAACCGTCTTTGCGCTTATCCCCGGTGAATTTGTCGAGGTTGCAGCAGGCTATATTTTCGGCAGTATTTTAGGTCTTGTGCTTTGCCTTATCGGAGTTGCTCTTGCAACCGCTTTAATTTTCACTTTAACTCGACTTTTGGGTAAAAAATTCACCGAAATAATGATTGATTCAAGAGACTTGAAACGACTGAAATTTTTACAAGATGAAAAGAAACTCGAAATAATATTTGCACTTCTTTTCTTTATT
Source organism: Acutalibacteraceae bacterium (assembly GCA_045588405.1). Lineage (GTDB taxonomy): Bacteria > Bacillota > Clostridia > Oscillospirales > Acutalibacteraceae > UMGS172. The sequence continues at coordinate 2,917 of JAZNEE010000183.1, read as the reverse complement.
CCCGGCACTCCAAAAGATCTGATAACCTATTTTGCAGGTATCACAAAAATCAAATTCGGAACATTTATGGTCATTAGTGTTTTTTGCAGAATTCCCTCTGTCATAACTTCAACACTTGCAGGTGCGGCTTTGGGCAAAGAAAACTACCTGTTATCTGCAATTATTTTTGCAGTAACGGGCTTGGTCGCAATTTTCGGCATATTGCTCTACCACAAGTTATCCAAAAAATCAGAAGAAAAATAACCCGCTATGCTTTTGCATAACGGGTTATTTATTATTACATTAAATTTTCATCATAGCAGGCTCTTATACCACCGATAAACTTGGGTCTTACCCTTGCGGCAGAAAGATTAGCCTCACCGATCTGTTTTTCTTTAAGTCTTACAGGCACAGCAACCGATTTCAAGTGCATTCCGATCAAAGTTTGACCTATATCAAGTCCTGCATCGGCCTTGATATATTCAACTGCAACGGGATTTCTGAAAAGCTTATAAGCCGCTGTTGCAAAAGATCCGCCTGCCTTTGGTTGCGGTACAACGTTTACAAAATCAAGTCCCTTTTTATCGGCAACTTCCCTTTCAACGAATAGTGCGCGGTTTAAATGCTCACAGCACTGTGCGGCCAAGTAAACTCCCTTATCATCAAGCAGTTCCTTTATTGCTTTGCAGATGCCTTCAGCAACCTCGGGCACCGAGTTTGTGCCTATTTTGCTACCTAAAACCTCACTTGTTGAGCAACCGACAACAAGCACGTCGCCCTTACCTATTTTGGAAACTTCCAAAAGTTCGGTAACGGCATTTTTTATTTGTTCAATATATTCCATATTATCCCTGCTTAGAATTTATAATCTCCGTTATCGCAAAGCGCTCTTACGGCATTAACGACAACTTCCAAATCTTCCTTATATGTAACGCCGTACCACTTATCCTCGGCAACCAAAACCTTGGCAGTTTTTGTGCCGTTTTGAATAAGATTGTCAACAACAAAAGGAAGGAAAAATTCAGATTTCGGAACTTCCCTTTTCTCATCCAAGAATTTCACAAAATCTTTCTCTAAATAATCGAAAATATCGGGTTTAAAGCCCCACATATTCATCGAAACAACGGTATCGGGTGCGAGATCTCCTTCGGTGCCGTCATCGTTATAGAAATGGCAATTGCCGTCGATTTTAGTATGCTCAACAACAGTTTTAAGATTGCCTTTTTCATCAACCGAGCAAACGCCACGCGACACAGTTCCGTTTTCGGTAACAGTGTTCATAAGCTTGAAACCAACCATACAGTATCCGTCGCCCTGCAAACCCTCGGCAACCTTGGCAAATGCAGATTTTCCGTAGAAGTCATCCGAATTGATAACAGCAAACGGAGTTTTTACTTTATCCTTGCAACAAAGAATTGCGTGGCCTGTTCCCCAAGGCTTTTCACGGCCTTCGGGCACGGTATAACCTTCGGGCAAAGCATCGAGTTCCTGATAAACATATTCAACCGGTAAAATTTTCTCAACTCTTGAGCCTACATTCGCTTTGAATTCTTCTTCAATACTATGTTTTATAACAAAAACAACCTTTGAAAATCCGGCTCTTTTAGCGTCATAAACCGAAAAATCTAAAATGGCCTCACCATTAGGGCCAACTGCAGCAACCTGCTTGAGTCCTCCAAAACGGCTACCCATACCTGCCGCCATAACTACCAATGTCATATCCATAAAAACTACCTCCTCGGTTAATCTTTCTTTTGATTTTTAAGTTTACTGTCAGCCTCGGAAAATCCCTCGGTACTTTCTTTCTGGAAAAGAATTTTAACCGTCATAGCTATTAGTCTGATATCCTCTAACAAAGAATAATGCTCAATATAATGAAGATCCATATTAAGTTTATTCTGAGGGGTTGTGTTGTATTTTCCGTAAATCTGAGCATAGCCTGTAAGACCGGCCTTAACCTTGTGTCTCAACCTAAAATCAGGCAATATTTTGGAATAATCTTCAACAAGTTCAATCATTTCGGGACGGGGACCTACAATCGACATATCACCAAATAATATGTTGAAAAGCTGTGGCATTTCATCAATTCTAAGTGGTCTTATAATCTTACCAACCCTTGTAACACGGTCGTCACCAACGGTTGTCTTTTTAACCTCTTTGCCGTCACTAACCTTCATAGAACGGAATTTATAAATAGAAAAAACGCGCTGATTTCTTGTAACACGCTGTTGCTTGAAAATTATTGGGCCACCATCGTCAAGCTTAATTGCAATAGCAGTGATTAGCATAATTGGACCTAAAATGATAACGCCAAATGCCGACAAGATAATATCGAGAATTCGCTTTATCATTCTTTGTTCCATAGAAAGACCGCCGTTGTGCAAAAACAAAACGGGAGTATCAAAAATTTGAACAGGATAACTGCCGTTAAGCACGGTGTCGGCAGATGAAGGAAGGAAATAAATACGCTTGTTGGTGGCATAGCAATATTTAAGAATTTCCGATTTGATTGACGGGTCAAAATCGCAGATAAGCACGGTTTCAAAATTGTCAATCTCAGACTTGATTTCTTCCAAATCGTGGTCAATCGTAATGCCCTTGTCAAGCACAAAACGCTCTTTTATAAGCTGAATCTTTTTGATAATATCGTTGCGCTTTTCGGTTGAAAAAATCGCAAGAACCCTACGGGCTTTATAAAGGCTGAAATAAGCGTGGGTCAAGGCATAGCTTAAAACAACCACCATTACAACCTGTAAAATCATAAGCACTATCATTGCAAGAGGCGACATTATTTTTCGCGCTATAAGGCAAAGCATAACATAAGTGAAAAAGTTGGTAAAAAACAGTGACAGTGACAGGCTATAGGACATTTCGTGAACACGCACTATACCAACCTTAAAACCATCATAAAGAACACCGAAAATCATGAAAATTGCTA
>JAZNEE010000182.1:0-6203 GCA_045588405.1 Acutalibacteraceae bacterium | reverse complement strand
TTCTACAATGCCCGTAAAAGACCTCGTTAGCGGAATGGATAACGTTCCCGAAAACATAAAAAATGCAGCTTTAGGTCTTCCCTATCGCGATTTTATGACGGTTGGTTTGCTTGTTGATAAACTAAAACTTCAAAACAAAACAAACATAAAAACTCTTGGCAACATTGTGCCCGATTGTTGGATTTACGTGCAGGATACATCGGTAAAACTCGGCAGAATTCAAATTTTTAATAACTGGTCACCTTATCTTGTAAACGACCCCGAAAACACCGTTTGGATTGGCCTTGAATACTTCTGTCGCGAGGGTGACGAACTGTGGAATATGAGCGATGACGACGCCACAAAATTTGCTATTGACGAGCTTTGCAAAATCGGTGTTATCGACCACACAGCCGTGCTTAATTCTCACCGTGAACTTATCAAAAAGGCTTATCCCGCCTATTTTGACACCTATTCGGAAATGGACAGCATTAAAGCGTTTCTCGATAAATTCCAAAACTTGTATCTCATTGGTCGAAACGGTCAACACCGCTACAACAACATGGACCATTCTATGGTCACAGCATTCCAAGCAGTTGATTGCATTTTAAACGGCAAAACAGACAAAACTGCCATTTGGAACGTGAACACCGAAAAGGAATATCACGAAGAAAGTAAACAAGCATAAAAAAAGCACTGTGAACTATTGGTTCACAGTGCTTTTAAAAATTTATAGCAAATTAACCTTTGTATCGACTTCGTTTCGTCCGTGGTTATAAAACTTTCGGTTATCAAGTGCCCACATTTTGTTGGTATACTCACCCGTTGCAACATTTCCGATAGCCTCGGTAAGCTCATAAATTCTGGCATCCATTAAGTCGAGTTCGCTGAGAAGCTCGGCTTCTAAAAACATAGGTCTTACTGCGGCGCCAAACTCGGGCTCACCGTGGTGTGACAGCACCATGTGTTGAAGAAGAAATTTAGTTTCGTCCGAAACACCCAGTTCCTCCGCAGCTTTGCCTATTATCATGGCACCCTTTGCAAGATGACCCACAAGGTTGCCTTCGAGCGAATATCCGCTTGCAGTTCCGCAATCGTTTACGATAAACTCATCGGTTTTGGCAACGTCGTGAAGCATTGCGCCTGCTATTAACAAATCATGGTTGACCGACGGATAGATTTTACAAACACTTTCGGCCAAACGAACTATTGACAAGGTGTGATACAAAAGTCCGCCTCTGATAGCGTGGTGCAAACGAAATGCAGCCGGCCAATACGTGAGTTTTTCTTTATAATCGTTATATATTTTGGTCACAACCGAACGAAGTTCAGAATCGGAAAAGCCTTCAGCAATGCCCATCAATTCTTGGAACATTTGCTCACCGCTCAAATCGGCACTCGGCACAAATTCGGCAGGGTCAACGTTATCGGAGGGTACCGCCTTGCGGATTTTTTCAATTCTCAATTGATCAACGCCATTGTAAGGACTTACCGTACCGCGAACCTTGACGATATCGCCTGCGGCAAACATTCCCTGAATCTCTTCCTTGTAATCCCAAAGTTTGGCCGAAATTTCACCCGTTTTATCGCAAAGCATTAAATCGAGATATGGCATTCCTTTGGCGGTGTTTTTTTTATCGGCGGTTTTTATCATCAAAAATCCGTCGGTCGCTGTATCGGCAGTAAACTTCATTGTTTCACCTCAAAAATAAATTTAACTAAACTTGCAAAACCATAAGTAAAACATAATACAATTAGTATTATATCATCATTCTAATTGTTTGTCCATATTTTTTATCGCGTTTTTCAATGTCAGCATACCCCAGCGATACTCCTAAATGCTATCGGGCTATTTGACGATTATAGCAATTTTTATCGTTGTTCTGATGGTGACGCCTTTGTTATTAAAAGGGAGTTTTTTGTTGCATTATTAATGTGGTTATTATATAATAATTGTATGAAATAGGCTTCAAATATCCAAAAACCATCTATCTAAAATTTGACTTTTGGGAGATTTGTTATGAAAAATAAAATTTTTAAATCAATTGCTGTTATACTTTGTGTTTGTTTGTTTTTGTCATTAATTGCTTGCGGTAAAGAAAATAAAGGTTCTGCTGCTGTTTTACCTGAAAGCAATGTTGATTTAGGTGGTGTTAACGCCACCGTTCTCTATTCCACCGATTGCTCAGATTGGAAGGAAATCGCGGCCGAAAGTGATCTTTTTGGCAAATCCCAATGGTCCTCGGGCGATGTTGGAATTGTTTACATCAGTATCAAAAATATCGGTGATGCCTCGGCTTCGTTTAAGATTGCCCCCGTTTTGAACTCGAGCCTTGAAGGCGCACATTTTGGCGTTGTTGAAAATAAAAACACAGCCTACACCGACACTAAAAATGCCGTAAGCGAATTTGTTGAAAAAAATATCGCTTTAAACGAAAGCAACGCTTATATTGTAACCATAAATGCAAAGAATAACGCCACTTTTGCAGTTGCTGTTTATATACCCGAAGGAGCAAACGGTGGGAACTGCGGAGTTGGTCTTAAAATAACCGCTTCCCCCTTATCAACGGCTTCAAATGAAAATTCTGCAACACGTCAAAACGGAAGACTTTATGTTTCGGCAGATATTTTTGCCATAGCAAACAACAATGCAAACGATCTTACCATGACAAATGACGACGGCTCGTTTGTGGCCACCATTTCAAAAGAAAATTTGACAGTAGGTTCAATTGCTACTGCAAAAGTTGCCACCGTTTCGGTTTCTGATTCAAGCTCTGTTTATAAGTTAGAACTTTCTTCATCTGCTTCGGTTTCAATTCTTGCAGGTTTTGGTCTTGAAAACGTTGCCGTGACGTGCGACGGAGCAACCATTGACAGCACATATTCAGCCGAAAAAGGCACCGTAAATTTTAAGGCTCAAAGTGGCACCTATACCATAAGTTATGCCGATAAATCTAACGTGGCCGGTGTTAAAGTAACGGGCACTAACAATATGTTCAACAACCTTACAGACGCCATCTACTTTATCAACAGTCTTGACTCCGATGCGCCGAAAAATATTGTTTTTACAATTTACGGCGAGGTTTTTTATAACGTTCCGGTTGGCACAACCATTTCGTTTGTTTCCAAAAACGCAAACGTCAATTCTATAACCGTTGCAGGTGGAAACTCCACCGCAAAGCTCATAATTCCTTCTTACAGCGCCGAACTTTCAAGCCTTCCTTACGCTAACGATTCGTCCAAGATTCTTTATACAAATCTTACCTTAGACAGCGAAAAAGTTGACGGCACAAAACACCTTGATTATCGCGGAAATTCTGATATTTCTTTCAAATACTGTGTGTTTGAGCGTGCTATTTCCACAAGAGGTGTGCTATCCAACGTTACGATCGACCGTTGCGAGTTTAATGCCAAGGAATATGATGACACCCATATCGGCTACTGCTACTATTCGATAGCCGTCAATGGTCAGACCGGCCAAATCACCGTGAATTTCACCAACAATAAAGTAACGGGTAGTTGGGGTGGTATTAACCTTGACTGGTCGGTTGCTAATTACTATGTTGCCAACAACGTTTTCTCGGGATTTAATTGCTCGAAATCGGCAGTTCAGTTGTCAAATGCTATCAGCGCAGTTATAGAAAACAATGTTTTCGAAAACATTACCGATGAAAATGCGATTCGTTTTTATAAGGGATATCCGGGTCGCTCGACAATCATCAGAAACAACAAATTCGACGTTGATTATCTTTTATACAGCGATAATCCTAACGCTATTTTGAATTACTCGGAATTTGTCTTTGAAGGTAACACAATCTCAAGCAATACTAACCTCACGCTCGGTCACATCACCAACAGCGGCCCCGAGATGACATTGGCTCACGGCTATACTATCGATACCGACCTTAACACAATCGAATAAGCCAAACGAAAAAACCGACCTTAAGAGGTCGGTTTTTTGATTATTCTTTGTTGTTTTCCATAGCCTTTTCGACTATTCTCAGCACCGAGTCCATATCAACGATTTCACCACTTAATTTGCGAAGCTCGGCAGCGCCTTTGAGTCCTCGCATATACCAGGCAACGTGCTTTCTCGCTTCCATCATGGCTGTTCTCTCGCCTTTATATTCCCTCATTCTGCCGATTTGGTCAAGCATTATGAGCATCTTTTTTGAAAGCGGTGGCTCGGGTAAAATAATGCCGTCCGAAAGATAGGCATTTATCTGTGAAAAAATCCACGGAGCACCCATAGCACCTCTGCCAACCATAACAAAATCGCAACCCGTTTGCTCATACATATCGGCAGCGGATTTAGGGCTTACCACATCACCGTTGCCGATAACGGGGATTTTTACGGCATCTTTTACAGCCTTTATTATATCAAGGTCAACCGGCGGAGCATACATCTGCACCCTTGTTCTTCCGTGAACGGTTATAGCGTCTGCACCTGCCGACTCGACAAGTTTTGCCAGTTCCACAGCGTTTTTATTGCTGTCATCCCAACCTGCTCGCATTTTGACGGTGACAGGAACGCCTACGGCATTTTTTACCGCTTCAACTATTTTTGCAGCAAGCAACGGATCTTTCATTAAAGCGCTTCCGCCACCCGAAGAAATTGCCACTTTTGGCGCTGGGCAACCCATGTTTATGTCAATGAAATCAGGGTTGTTTTGCTCGGCCATTTTTGCGGCTTCGGCCATAACCTTTGGGTCACATCCAAAAAGTTGCGAACCATAAGGTCTTTCCGAATCGTTTACTGCCAAATATGTTGCCGATTTAGCATCACCCAAGGAGATTCCCTTGGCGCTTGCCAATTCACCAACGGCGTATGCTGCGCCGTGTTCACGGCAGATTTCACGCATTGCCCTATCGGCCACACCTGCCATTGGAGCAAGGCAGGCATATCCCTTGATTTCTAAATTTCCTATCTTCAAAATTATCACCTGATAATATTCTAACTAAAACTGCAAATAATTGCAACTTTTATTTGTAATTCTAAAAGATTTATGGTAAAATAATTGTGAATATAGCCTTGATTGGCTAAAGTTTAGGAGTAACGTTATGAAACTGCTTGCAATCGATGGTAACAGCATAATAAACCGTGCATTTTACGGCATAAAACTGCTCTCGACCAAGTCGGGACTTTATACAAACGGAATTTACGGATTTATGAGCATTCTGTTCCGCCTTTTGGAACACGAAAACCCTGACGGAGTTGCTATCGCATTTGACCTTAAAGCACCAACCTTCAGACATAAAATGTATGCCGATTACAAAGCAGGCCGTAAAGGAATGCCCGATGAACTGCGTTCTCAAATGCCGTTGCTTAAAAAACTTTTGACCCTTATGGGTTACACCTGTCTTGAACTTGAAGGCTATGAAGCCGACGATATTTTGGGCACACTTGCCTCAATCTGTGAAAAAAACGGTGACGATTGCGTTATTGCAACGGGTGACCGCGACTCTTTTCAGCTGGTATCCGAAAGCACAAAAATTTTGCTTTCCTCGACCAAGGCAGGCAAGCCCGAAATCACCGAATATACTCCCGAAACCCTTTTTGAAAAATATGGTGTTAAACCCAACCAAATGATTGATATAAAGGCGCTTCAAGGTGATTCTTCCGATAACATTCCCGGTGTTGCCGGTGTTGGAGAAAAAACTGCCGACGACCTTATCAAAAAATATGGTTCGATTGACTATATTTACGATAACCTTGACTCGCTTGAAGTTCGCGATACTCTGCGCGCAAAATTGGCCGCAGGCAAAGATTCGGCTTATTTAAGCCGTGATTTGGGCACGATTTTCAGAGAAGTTCCGATTGATAACAACGTTGAAAACTATAAAACCGCCAAAAGAAACGATGTGGAGCTTGCAGCTTTCCTCACCGAGCTTGAATTTTTTGGAATGCTTGAAAAATTAAATCTTAAATCGGTTGCAGTTTCGGCAAACTTTGAAGAATCAACAAAAAAAGGCGAGATTTGTGAACTTTGCGGTGTGTTGGAAAATGCCGAAAAAAGCGCTGTTTGCGATATTTTCACCACCGATTACTGCACCTTTGCCATAATCTCGGGTGATAAAGCTTGTGAAACAAAATTAGATGATATCAAATCACTTTTGGAAAACGAAAAAGTAGAAACACGACTTTACGATTCCAAAAACTTTTATAAATTCTGCGATAAAAAAGATGTGGCTATTAAAAATGTTGGCTTCGACACTATGCTTGC
>JAZNEE010000181.1:0-25032 GCA_045588405.1 Acutalibacteraceae bacterium | reverse complement strand
CCCATAATGGTATCGCCGGGCTGAACCAAAGCCAAATAAACTGCCTGGTTAGCCTGAGCGCCCGAATGAGGCTGAACGTTGGCAAAGTTGGCACCAAATATCTTGCAAGCACGGTCACGTGCAATATCCTCAACAATATCAACATACTGGCAGCCACCGTAGTAACGCTTGCCGGGATAACCCTCGGCATACTTATTGGTGAGTACCGAACCCATTGCGGCCATAACACCGGGAGAAACAAAGTTCTCGGATGCGATAAGTTCAATGTTCTGCTGTTCGCGACGAAGTTCTAACTCCATTGCGTCGCCAACTTGCTTGTCGATTGATTTAACGAAACCAACCGAATCTAAAAGATTCTCGTACATTTTTATACCTCCAAATGGATTGTTGTTCCATACGTGGAATATTATATATCAAATTCGGTTTTAAATCAACAGAAATTTTATAATTCTCTTTATTTTAAACAAAAAAAGTGTGCAACCTTTTTCGGGTCACACACTTTTTAAAAAATTACTGTTGTTTGCCTGCAATTTGCGGAATTTTTGCAATGAAAAATGCGCCAATTGCGGTGATTATTATTTCGGGAATCATGTAAAGACCGTTATAAACCGCCGAGTAAACGAGCGACAGTGAAAAGCCCGAGAAATTAGACAAAACTGCAGCACCAAAGTTGCCTGCCAATTCGTCGGTGAAGAACCATTCTGCCCAAGATCCGAAGAAAATGGCGCCCGACAAGATGTGAACGATAAATCTTGCTGAAATTGCAACAACGGCACCTAAACAAAGTGCAACCGACGGGCTTTTTTTGTTTCTGAAAAGACCGCCTAAGCACATTGCGGTATATGCTATAACGTAATCGAGCAAAACGATAACTATTGCCTTCCACAAGACCTCATAGCTGTCACTTCCCGGCATGAAATAGGCACTAACCGTATCAAGACCCAAAAGCATCTGCACCAATGAATAGAAGAACGACGATGCCAAGCCCCAAAGCATTCCGTAACGGTAGCTTAAAATGATAATCGGCAACATCGACATAATGGTAAGACCGCCACCGAATGGCAACGGAATTTTGAGTTCTGAAAGCACGGCGGCAAGCGCTATAAATACGGCACTGACTGCAATACGTTCAATGTTTTGTTTTTTGCTCACTTTTTGATTTTCCATATTACTTTCCTCCAAAAATTATTATGTTCGCAATACTCCCTTTCCGGACAGGAAGTATCACTAAATTTCGCAGAAAAGTAAAAGCTCCATCGGCGCCGATGGAGCTTTGGTCTTTTTTTAAAAGAAAAAATTCCTACGTCGGCATTATCCGCATCAGGTCAACGGTCAGAACGAAACACATTCTATCTCAGCCGGGTTAATTCCCAGCACCCTTTTCTGTTCAATTTGAGGTTATTATAACACTTTTTTTGCGTTTGTCAAGTGTGCAAAAAAGTTATTTTGAATTTTCATCAATCAGCGCACGGTAAATTTCGTTTTTGCGAAGGCCGGTCAGAGCGGCTGCCTCTTTGGCTGCCGATGAGGGCGACATTCCGCCGTTTATCAACTCTTTTGCAGTTAAAACGGCCTTTTCCAAGGTCATTTCCTCGGCATCGTCTTTTCTTTCGTAGCCCTTTATAATAAGTACAAACTCGCCTTTTGGAGCTTCAGATGTGTATTTTTCAACAGCTTCTGATAGCGTTGTTCTTTCGCAACATTCGTGCAGTTTGGTAAGCTCTTTGACAAGGGCGATTTCGCGGTCACCAAAAATTTTAAGCATATCTTTTAATGTTGCCAACAATTTATGCGGTGCCTCGTAGAAAATCATTGTTCTGGTTTCTGTTTTCACGGCTTCAAGATGCTCGAAACGGCTTTGCTTTGTAACCGATAAAAAGCCTTCAAAACAAAATCTGCCCGACGGCATTCCTGATATTGCAAGCGCTGTGATAAGCGCCGAAGGACCCGGTACCGATTCAACCTCTAACCCTTGTTCTCGGCAATAACGCACCAAATCCTCACCGGGATCGGATATAGCAGGCATACCCGCATCGGTGACGATAGCACAGGTTTCACCATTTGCAATACGCTCGGCAATCACCTCGTTGCGCGACGCCTTATTATGCTCGTGATAGCTCACCATTGGGGTTTTTACCCCTAAATGATTAAGCAATTTCACCGTTACTCTTGTATCCTCGGCGGCGATAAAATCGACGTTTTCCAAGGTTTCGGCGGCTCTTGGGGATAAATCACCCAAATTGCCTATGGGAGTACCCACAACATATAATTTTCCTGCCATAAATACTCCCTCCTTTAAATATTTCTTCCGTGACCTTCTTTATAGTCACCGTAAATCTCTATCATTTCGTCGGTCAAAACACCGTTCTTTTCAACGTAAAGCGGTGGTAAAATCTGCATTCCGCTTTTGCCTCCAAGCCTGCCTTCAACAAGCACAAGCCACGGCTCCTTGCCTTCCTTTTGAATGACTTCTCTGAGTACCTTGGGCTCTATTTTTCTTTCCCTCATAAAGCACAAGATATCGGCAAGTCTTTCGGGTCGGTGGCAAACACAAAGCCTTCCGCCAAATTTTAAAAGATATGCGGCGGCATCTATAACGTCTAAAAGTGTGCAACAAACCTCGTGACGGGCGATTTTTTGCGCTTCGGTAAGGTTTTTACTGCCTGCACCGTCGGCTTTATAAGGCGGATTACAGGTAACAAGGTCAAACTCGCCCGACGGCAAAAACTCTTTAATATTTTTAAGGTCGGCATTTATGACCTGCATTCTGTCATCCAAATTATTAAGTTCAATATTGCTTTTGGCGATTTCTGCCGCAGGTGTTTGAATTTCAACACCAACAGACCGTTTGGCTTCGGTGTTTTTAAGCACAAGTAACGGAATTATACCGCAGCCTGTACCTAAATCGCAATGCTTTATAACGCGGTAACGGGTGCCAAAATCGGCAAGCAAAACCGCATCAGTACCAAACGTGTGGTCAGCACTTACGTTGATAGAAAACCTACCCAAAGGCTCTCTTTTTATCTCGCTCACTGTCTGCTCCATTTTACACCCTGAGGGGTATCTTCAAGCACGATGCCCATTTCTTTGAGCTTGTCACGAATAGCATCGGCGGTGGCAAAATCTTTATTTTTTCTAGCTTCGGTACGTTTTGCGATAAGCTCTTCAACTTCCGAATCAGGCGACTCGTCCTTGCGGTTATAAAGAAGACCCAAAACGCCGCAAAGCTCGTCATAGGTTGCAAGGCAAGCCTCCAAAGCTGCTTTACCCTTGTTTTCGGAAACGGCAATATTGATATCTCTTACCATCATGAAAAGTGCGCCCAAGGCATCGGCGGTGTTAAGGTCATCGTCCATAGCCTCGATAAACTGTGCTTTATATTTCTCCAAGAATTCGGGTGCTTCGCCGCCTTCTTCTGCGTGAGAAATGGCAAATGTGAGACCCTCACGGCATTTGTAAAGACGGTCGAGCGAATTTTTAGCCTGCTCGATAATTTCAACGCTATAGTTGATAGGGCTTCTGTACTGCGAAGAAATCATGATGTAACGAATAGGCTCATAGCCAAATTTTTCGGCAACTTCACGAACGGTAAAGAAGTTATTTAAGGATTTTGACATCTTGCGATTGTCAACGTTGATATATCCGTTGTGCATCCAATAATGCGAGAAATCGCAACCGTTAGCGCATTCGGACTGTGCAATTTCATTCTCGTGGTGAGGGAAAATAAGGTCCTGACCGCCACAATGAATATCGATGGTCTTGCCCAAATATCTGCCTGCCATGGCCGAGCACTCGATATGCCAACCGGGTCTGCCGTTGCCCCAAGGTGAATCCCAGAAAGGCTCGCCGGGCTTTGCACCCTTCCAAAGGCAGAAGTCCATGGGATCTTCCTTAATATCGGCACCGCCGTCAACACGGTTAGATGCACCCTCAGAGAGCTCATCAAGAGGCTGATGTGAAAGCTTGCCGTACTCATTGAACTTTTTGGCACGGAAGTACACGTCGTTTTCAGACTGGTAAGCATAGCCCTTTTCGATAAGGCTTTCGATAATACCAATAATTGCATCAATATTCTCGGTGGCTCTCGGATGAACGGTAGCCTTGCGAATATTTAGTCCTTCAGCATCGGTCCAAAATTCTTTGATATAACGCTCAGCAACTTCAGGCACAGTTATACCCTCTTCGTTGGCTTTTTTGATAAGCTTATCGTCGATATCGGTGAAATTTTGAACGAATTTTACGTCCAATCCACGCCACTCAAGGTAACGGCGAAGAACGTCGAAAACGCAAAGAGGACGGGCGTTGCCGATATGGATAAAGTTATAAACGGTGGGGCCACAAGCATAGATTTTTACCTGACCCTCGTCAACTGTTTTGAGTTCGTCTTTAGTTCTTGTCAGTGTGTTATAAATCTTCATAAAAATTCTCCTTTTTAAACAGACCGTCGGGGACGCCGGTCCCTACAATGTATTATTTTTGGCAGATTCTTCGTCGCTGTCGTTCCTTAGAAAGACAAACCTTTTGTTCGATTTCTTGTTCAGTCATTCTGAGCCAAAGGCGAAGAATCTGTTTATTTAGATATGTCATCAAGCTTTTTCGTAAGCTCGTTTACTTTGTTGTTAAGCTCGTTTAACTGTTGCCAAACGGGGTCGGGGATATGAATTTGGTCAAGAGGTTCGATTTTTTGACCGTCTTGACGAACAACCTTTGCAGGAATGCCGACAACGGTACAGTTTGGCGGAACCTCCTCCAAAACAACGGCACCTGCGGCAATTCGGCTGTTGTCACCAACCTTGAAAGGTCCTAAAACCTTGGCTCCGCTGCACACCATAACGTTGTTGCCGATGGTTGGGTGACGTTTGCCAACGTCTTTACCCGTACCGCCCAAGGTAACGCCCTGGTAAATAAGCACGTCGTCACCGATTTCGGCCGTTTCACCGATGACAACACCGTGGCCGTGGTCGATTACAAGTCGGCGTCCGATTGTAGCACCGGGGTGAATTTCGATACCTGTTTTTCTAGCACACCTTTGCGAAATTAGGCGCGCAATAAACTTCATATTATGCTTATAGAACCAATGAGCCCTGCGATACATTCTGATGGCTCTGACGCCCGGATACAGAAAAAATATCTCGATAGAACTTCTGGCAGCCGGGTCTCTGTCCTTAACTGCCCTTATATCTTCTCTAATTCTGTCAAACAAAGCAATTCTCCTTTATAGAATATTAAGTGCGAACCGCTGGGAAAGTCGGTTCCTACAATTATTATTGGCAAAAATAAAAGCCTCCGCTGGAAATATCCAACGGAGGCGTAAAAACGCGGTTCCACTCCTGTTTGTAACTCAAAAAGCATATAACGGTGCTACCCGTACAGGAATACTCACATTTCCTCCTGCAAACTAGTAGGTGCATTCGCCGAAAGCTTTTACAAAAAACCGTTTCAGTCTCTGCGGTTTTATCCCTGTTGCTCTGCAATTCGGTTACTTATCCTCATCAAAGTCTTTAATTTTAATACATTATAATAGACAAAAGCCAATTTGTCTACACTTTTTTAATATTGCTGATAAAAAATATAAACTTCACCTTATTTTGTGGGGTCGATAAATTCAAAGCTGTCCTTCATATAAATAATGCCCGAAATAACGGCAGCAACAGCCGATGCCCACAAAAGCACGTTGAAAACAATATAAAGCACATTATTGACTACCATTGGACAAGCGGGATAAAGCTCGGTTGTGAAGCTCATAACAAGAAGTCCAAAGATAATGGCTGCCATTTGGGTTACGGTTTTTAGTTTTCCGTAGATATTTGCGGCAATAACCTTGGATTTATCCGAGGAAACCACAACAAGACGCAAGGAAGAAATCATAAATTCACGGAAAAGCACAATGAAAAGCACCCAAACTATTCCCTTACCATAACCTTTTGCAAGGAAGCCTATGAAAGCGGCGGTGGTGAGCATCTTATCGGCCAATGGGTCTAAAAACTTGCCGAAATTGGTGACAAGGTTTCGAGCCCTTGCTATTTTTCCGTCGAGCATATCGGTAAAGCTTGCGGCGGCAAAAAGCACCAAAGCCACGAGATAATGGAACGGAAATTCAATAAGCATTGCCGCCATAAAAAGCGGAGTCATAATAATTCTTGCAACGGTTAATTTATTTGGTAAATTCATAATAATTCTCCTTTTTCAACGGACCGTCGAGGACGCCGGTCCCTACAATATTATTCAACAAGCTCGCCTAAAAGGTCATATTCTAACGCATCGTTTATCTGCACGTTTACAAATTCTCCGATAACGAGTGGCTTTGGCGACATAAAGAACACCTTTCCGTCAATTTCGGGGGCGTTACTTTGGTCGCGACCAAAATAACACTTGATATAATCGTCATAGCCTTCGATAAGCACCTTTTGTACCGTGCCGAACTTGGCTTCGTTTTTGGCCAAGGTCACAGACAACTGATCGTTCATAATAATCTCGCTGCGATCGGTACGAAGCTGTTTATCAATCTGGTCGGGGAAGTCGGCAGCAGGTGTGCCCTCTTCTTCGGAATAAGCGAAGCAACCCAAACGGTCGAACTCTGCCTTTTTTACAAACTCACAAAGCTCTGAGAACTGCTCCTCAGTCTCCCCGGGGAAACCGGTTATAAGCGTTGTTCTGATGGTGACTTCGGGCAACTTTGTGCGAATCTTTTTAAGAAGTGCTTCAAGCGATGCTCTGTCACCTTTGCGGTTCATTCTGCGAAGCACCTCGGAGTTGCAATGCTGAATGGGGATATCAAAATATTTAACGAGTTTTTTATAATTTGCTATCGTTTCGAGCAACTCGTCGTCAATCAAATCGGGGTAGGTATAAAGCGTTCTTATCCATTCAATTCCCTCAACCTTGCAAAGCTCTTTAAGCAATTTTGCAAGCTGAGGTTTGCCGTAAAGGTCGGAGCCATAACGGGTGGTGTCTTGAGCCACAACAATAAGCTCTTTAACGCCTTTTTTGGCCAAAGTTTCGGCCTCGGCCACAATGCTTTCGATTGTACGGCTGCGGAATTTTCCTCTTATTGCGGGAATTGCACAGTATGTACAACAGTTGTCACAACCCTCGGCAACCTTCAAATATGCCATATATTTAGGGGTGGTAAGCATTCGGTCACCCTCGATTACAAGGTCTTCCTTTTCGCCGTAATAATCGGTTTTATCTCCGTTTAGCGCGTTTGCCACTATCTTTTCAATTTCGTTGTTGCCCGCAAGACCGCAAACAACGTCAACCTCGGGCATTTCTTCCTTGATATCGGCCATATAACGCTCGGCAAGGCAACCAGTTACTATAAGAGCCTTTAATTTACCGTCCTTTTTAAAGTGCGATACCTCTAAAATATTTTCAATCGATTCTGCCTTGGCATCCTCGATAAAACCGCAGGTGTTAATGATAATAGCCTCGGCTTCCGATTCGTCGGAGGTTATTTCGTAGCCTGCATTTTTAAGTTTTTCGAGCATTATTTCGGCATCGACCTGGTTTTTGGGGCATCCTAATGATACCACTCCGATTTTTGTCATTGTTCTTCCTCTGTAAACTTAATTTCTATTTCTAAAACATTCAGAGCTTCCTTGATTTCACCGTAGGAATAGCCCTTTCTTAATAGTGCCGACATCATTTTATCGGCATCCTTTTTGGTGTTTAGCTTACTTCTGTATTTTCTTTCAATAAGCTCACACAAAGCGTCGTCTTGACTATATTCAAGGCACTCGGCAACCGAATCGACTATCTCGCGGTCAAGTCCTTCGGCAACAAGTAATTGTTTTGCCATTTTTAAAGAAACCTTTTTATCCTCTAAAATGCGTTGCAAACGTCGCTCGGCAAAGGCTTGGTCGTTGATTAGTCCCAACTCCTCCAAGCGCTCGGCAGCGGCAACGGCGGCATATTCAGGAAAAGCGGTTAAAAGCTTTTTTATAATGCCTTTTTTAGAATGGTCGCTTTGTGAGATATACCACATAGCTCTCGATTTTGCCCTTTTTATGTGCGATTGTTCGATAAGCGATGCCAATTCCTCATCTGACAAAACGGTGCCAACTTTAAGATGCTTCATTTCACAAAGCTCGGCATCCAGCGAAAGCCAACCCGCGGCATCGGGGTCGGCACCCCAAAGCACGGGATCGACCTTAGAATCAAACAAAATGCCACAGACCGATTTCCTTCGCAGTTTTATTTCGATAATCTTCATCACTCAATATCGACGTCGATGTTGATTTTAGATTTTTTCTTAGGTGCCTCAGCAACCTCGGCTTCAGCGGCAGCGACCTCGGGAGTTGCTGTTTGTGTAAGCTTTGCAGCAGCGGCAGCCTTGCCGGGAGTTACGGGCTGTGCAGCCAACTTTTCGCGAATTTTAGCCTCAATTTCGGCGGCAAATTCGGGATGCTCTGCAACGTAAACCTTGGCGTTATCTCTACCCTGGGCAATCTTCTCATCGTTGTAAGAAATCCATGCGCCCGAACGCTTGATAATATCAAGTTTAATACCAAGGTCAATGATTTCACCTGCTCGTGAAATACCCTTACCATACATAATATCAAACTCGGCCTCTTTGAAAGGAGGAGCAACCTTGTTTTTAACAACCTTAGCCTTGGTGCGGTTGCCAACAACCTCTCCGCCAACCTTGATGCTTTCGATTCTGCGGATGTCAAGTCGAACCGAAGCATAGAAACGAAGTGCACGTCCACCTGTGGTGGTTTCGCTGCTTCCGAACATAACACCAACCTTATCACGAAGCTGGTTGATGAAAATTACAATACAGTTGGATTTATTGATTGCACCTGCAAGTTTACGGAGTGCCTGCGACATAAGACGTGCGTGAAGACCCATGTGAGAGTCACCCATATCACCTTCGATTTCAGCTCTGGGAACGAGTGCTGCAACCGAGTCAACAACGACAACCTCGATAGCGCCCGAGCGCACAAGAGCCTCGGTGATTTCGAGCGCTTGCTCACCGGTATCAGGCTGAGCTACCAACATTGAATCAATATCTACGCCCAAATTTGCGGCATAAACGGGGTCAAGCGCGTGTTCAACGTCGATAAAAGCAACCTCTCCGCCGTTCTTTTGTGCTTCGGCAATAACGTGAAGTGCAATAGTGGTTTTACCCGAAGATTCGGGACCATAGATTTCAACAATTCTTCCCTTGGGAAGTCCACCTATGCCAAGTGCGGAATCGAGTCCTATTGAGCCGGTAGAAACGTGCTCAACGTTCATGTGGGTGTTTTCGCCCAATTTCATAATAGTGCCCTTACCGTAAGCCTTTTCAATCTGCTCAAGGGCTGTTGCTAATGCTTTTGCCTTATCATCTGCCATATTCATTAACTCCTTTTAAGCGGTAATTCCGCATTGTTTATTATATATTTTTACCGTATACAACACGGTAGTTTCCACACAAATCTTTTTCGGCGGTAACGTCTGAATAACCTTGCTTTTTCAAAATTTCGGTCACATCTTCCATTTGGTCGAAACCAATTTCAAAAACAAGATATCCGCCTTTTTTGATTTTCTTTTTCCACCTATTTGCAATTGTTCGATAGAATATAAGTCCATCTTCTCCGCCGTCGAGTGCCATTTTTGGTTCAAACTGCACTTCGCGTTGCAAAGAGGGCATAACGCACGACTTTATATAAGGCGGATTACTTATAATCAAGTCGGCCTCGGGCAAGTCCTCATTTGGCTCTTCCAACACGTCACAAACAATTATTTCACCGTTTGTGCCGGCTGATTCTACGTTTGCTTTAAGATATTTTAAAGCTTCTTTGCTTTTTTCAAAGAATTTTACATTGGCGCTGCCAAACTTTGCAAGGGCGATTCCAATACAACCACTTCCTGCGCAAAGGTCATAAACCAACGGCCTTTCGGTGCCTTTTAAGAGTTTTATTGCTCTTTCGGCAACCGTTTCGGTATCGGGTCTGGGGATTAGCACTCCCTCACCAACTTTAAGTGTGATTCCATAAAAATCCCATTCACCCAAAATATATTGCAACGGCTCGCCTTCAAGTCTTCTGCAAAGCGTTTGTTCGCGCTTTTCGGGGTCGGTGTATTGTGCCAACTGCTCTGCCTCGAAATCGGCCGATTCTATTCCTGCCTTTTTCAAACCTTCTTTAAAAAAGCTTTTTAACTCAGAGGTTGTCATTTTATCTCATCGGCTCCGTCGGTAGGTATTACCTCTTTAACCGAGGCAATAGCGATTTCTATCATATCATCATCGGGCTCTTTTGTGGTGAGTCTTTGCACCCAAAGTCCCGGTGCGGCAATGATTTTTGTCACGATATTATCGTGTCGGCCGCAAATTTTTATCAGTTCATAACCAACTCCACAGGTGAGTGGCAAAATAAGTATTTTAAGCGGCACCCAAATATAAAGTCTGTTCACAATAAACGGGGGTAAAATCGCAACCAAAGCGCTGCTGATAAGAATGCCAACCGCAATCATAAGAAACATAAACGATGTTCCGCATCTGGGATGAAAACGTGTTTGCAGTCTTACGTTTTCAACGTTAAGCTCTAAACCTTTTTCATAGCAGAAAATGGTTTTATGTTCGGCACCGTGATACATAAACACACGTTTTATATCCTTTTCGAAGGTGACCACAGCGATATAACTAACGAAAAGAACCATTTTAATAACACCCTCGATAAGACCGCGGTAATATTTAAGATCAACGGTTGTCAGATAATTGATTCCCTTAAAAGCAAGGCTTGGGAGATACATAAACAAAACAACGGCAAGCAAAACACCCAAAACGGCGCCCAAAATCATTGCACCGCCCATGATTATATCGTTAGTCTTTTTCTTCTTATCGTTTTGCTGAGTTTTATCGGCAGAATCATCAGTTACTTCCTCGGTTTTAGACGAGTTGTCTTCTTCCTCCAAATCGGTAAAACCCGAGATATCGGCCGATTTCATCATTGCCTTATAACCTGTTATCATTGACTCGACAAGGTTAACCATTCCTCTGATTAAAGGCCAACCGAAAATACTGCATTTATCCTTTAAATGCTTTTCTTCCACGTCGCTTATATCAATTTCGCCGTCCTTTTTGCGAACTGCCATAACCGTTTTATAAGGACCTTTCATCATAATTCCTTCTATCAGCGCCTGACCACCGATAGACGTTTTTTTATTTGCCATAATCAATTTCCTTTACTGTTCTTCTATGCTTTCCTCTGGTTTCACGGTGGGGATTACAACGGTTACGGTTGTTCCCTCACCTTCGGTGCTTTCAACAAACAAAAGTCCGTTATGCTGTTTTATGATTTCATCAGCCACAGCAAGACCGATTCCCGAACCACGGACGTTGTTGTTTGCTTTGTAGAATTTTTCTTTTATGTGGTTAAGGTCTTTTGCGGGGATTCCGCAGCCCGTGTCACTAACCGTTACACGCACGCAAACCTCTTCGTTATATACCGAAACCACAACGTGACCGCCTTGGTCGGTATATTTGATGGCATTATCAATTACGTTGATAAACACCTGCTTTATACGGTCGCGGTCGGCCATTATTTTTTCGGTTGGCTCGGGTTTTACAAACACGAGCGATATCTTTTGCTGACGAGCCAATTCCTCATACATTGATACAACCGACTCGATTATCTCAATCGGATCGTTAAGTGTGGGTGTGATTGTGAGTCTTCCCGATTCCATTCGTGAAAAGTCAAGCAGTTCTTCAACAAGATTCGAAAGTCGATCGGCTTCGCCCAACATAACGTCTATGCCGTGATGCACCAATTCATCGCCTTCGTCCACCGAAAGTTTAACAGTTTCACCCCAACCTTTTATTGCGGTTAGCGGTGTGCGAAGCTCGTGCGACACCGAAGAAATAAAATCGTTTTTAAGTTTTTCGGCATTAGAAAGCTCGGAAGCCATAAAATTGATGGTGTCACAAAGCTCACCAATTTCGTCGTTGTTTTTAACCGGCAAACGAACCTTCATATCACCGCTTGCGATTTTTCTTGCAGTTGCAGTAACCTCGCGCACAGGCTTTACAATAGAGTTTACGAAGAAAACACCTGTTGCAACAGCAAACATTAAAGCCAATATTCCAACCGAAACAGCAATTGCCATAACGCCGAAATAACCATCCATAACCTCTTCCATCGAAACAAGCACCCTGTAAGCGCCGTTGACACCCTGGCCCAAATCGGGCAACATGGTCGTTACTGCCAAAACGCGCTCACCATTGGCATTTTTTCCGTACCAGGTTGCCTCACCGCCTGTTGCAACAGCGTCTCGGTAGTCGGTAGCCTTTTGGTAAACACTTGCCGAAGCAAAGCCGTTGGTGGTAACCAAAACGTCTCCGTTTGAATCGAAAATTTGCACCTCGATTTTATCGCGATATTTAAACTCCTCGGCATATTCCCTTGCGGCCGAAGCAAAGCCATCTTTTGTTGACAAAGACAAAACGTTTATATCGCGCACATATTCAAGCGCAGTATCTGATGCAACCGATTTGTAATAGGTGAAAAGCGCAACTCCAAAACACACTTCGCCAACGATTATAACAAGCAAAACTAAAGGTAAAAGAGTATACATCCATTTTCTTGTTATACTGTGCAGTTTTAAATCGAAGTTCACGTTTTTCACCTCCTTATCTTACTGTTAAAAATTTAAACTTCGGTATTCCATTTATAGCCCATACCCCAAACAGTTAACAAATGCTTGGGATTAGAGGGCTCATCCTCAATTTTAATTCTGAGTCGACGAATATTAACGTCAACAATTTTTTCTTCACCAAAATAAGATTCTCCCCAAACACGGGTTAAAATATCGTTTCTGTCAAGCGGAGTATCGGGATTGGTGAAGAGATACTCGATAATCTGAAATTCGACCTGGGTAAGTTCAATGTTGCGGTCGTTTTTGGAAAGTGTACGACGGCGAACATTCAATACAAAATCTCCGTGGCGGATTTCTTCAGAAATTTCCTTATTAGCGTTACCCATTAGCTCGATTCGACGATAAAGTGAATCAACCCTTGCATTAAGCTCGGTGGGGCTAAACGGTTTGGTGATATAGTCATCGGCGCCAAGCATAAGACCGCTGACTTTATCCATTTCCTGTGTTCTTGCCGTGAGCATTATGATACCAAGCTCGGCAGAACGGGCTCTGAGCTCTTTACAAAGTTGGAAGCCATCCATACCCGGCATTGAAATGTCAAGAAGCGCTATACAAAAACCTTTGGGGTCCTTATCAAAAATTTCAAGCGCTTCTTCGCCCGAGCCTGCTTCAACCGTTTCATAGCCAACTCTTCTTAAATTTATCACTTCAAACTCGCGGATGTTCTGTTCATCCTCAACAATCAAAATTCTTTTCATTCTATACACCTTCCCTTTTGTTTTACGGATTTCGGTCTATTAAATGGAACATATTTTTAATCTCGTCTTCACCCGGATTTAGGGCGCTGTTGCCAAATTTCACAGCATAAACAAATTCAGACGAGCGTGTTATTTCAATATAATTTTCGAGATTATTCCGGTTTTCAACCCAATTCTTTATGCTCACCGCCTGGATTCTCAAAACCTCTTCTCCAACCGTCATTGTATCCTGATTCCATCGGGATATAATTCGTTGCTTAACGTCAAGGTTTCGTTGAACCGTGAAGGTGCCGAGCCATTTGTCGGGCACGTCTAGATAATACCCATCGGTAAAATTGACAACCGTTCTTGCAATGGGTGTGAAAGCGTTGCCGTTAAAACTGTTCCAAACGGTCATATAAACATTGTCGCTTTCCAAAGAACCTTCTTCGCTTGGAAGTTTTTCGGCAAGCGGAATATCCACTGCACCGTCGCCGTTAAAATCTTGCGAACGGACAGCCGAAATGCGAAGTGTTTTCACGTTTTCAAAACTTGGCGAATCCACACTCGCAAAAGCGCTTATAAGCTTGCCACCCTTGACATAAAGCACCTCTGTCACCATGCCCGTCGGCTTATCGGCATCAATAAACAATGCCGGAGTTCCGTTGGTAAATTTAGAAAAGGTTGGCTCATAATAAGAATTTATATCCCCATCAAGCTCGCATCTATCGTTTTGTAAAAGACCATCTTCAGTTAATGACAAAAGCTCGGCAACACTCGTTTTAGCCTCATCATCGTGCTTGATAGCCACAATTTCATTAACTCCGTCGTTGTTAAAGTCGGTTATGGCACTTACCGAATATTCAGCGCTTGCTATTTCTTCAAGCTTACCGCTGTTGATATCGTAAACCGAAACCTGTTTGGTAACGGCCGAATATTTGGTCCAATTAACGATTATTTTGGGCACACCGCTGTAATCCAAGGTGCCAAAATCGACCGATTCAACCCCTGAACCTACCGTTTCGATATCGGAAACGCTGACCCAGCCCTTTTCGGTCCATTTGATGTAATTGATATGCATAATGGTGGTTTTATCATCGGTTTCGGTGCTGTAAAACGAGAACACCTCAAATTTTTCATCACCATCTAAGTCACGGGTGATAATTGCCGAACGATATTTTCCGCTTGACGGATAAGAAAGCTTAATGTTTTCACCGACCGTTGCTTCCAACGCCTGTTGTATTTCATAAAGCTCACCCGACGGCTTTGGAGGAGAAAGATTTTCGGATATGTTGACACCGATTCCCGAACAAGCGGTAAACGACATCACAAAGAGTATCGACAAGAGAGTCAACAACGCTTTTTTCATATTCGATTTCTCCTTTCCTTTTCAAAAATAAGCATAATACCGCAAATTACAATTATTCATATTGATTATAGCACAAATATTTGTTCGCCGCAATAATTATTATCTATATTTTATAATTATTTATATAATAACAAAACCCGAGGTCCTTTTTTGGGACTTCGGGTTAAAGTTTTTATTTAATTCTGAAAATTTCTGATTTATCAGCGCTGAACACGGCCACTTGCGTTACCGCCGGCAAGGCTTTCAACCTCGGCTACGCTCATCATGTTGTAGTCGCCTTCAACCGAGTGCTTAAGACAGCTTGCTGCAACAGCAAACTCAATGGTGTCCTGAGCAGATTTGCCTTCGAGCAAGGAATAGATAAGACCTGCTCCGAAGCTATCGCCACCGCCAACACGGTCAACAATATGCATACGATACTGACGGCTGAAATAATAATCGTTTCCGTCGTAAAGCATTGCTGCCCAGTCGTTATCGTTAGCCGAAATGGAGCTGCGCAAGGTGATTGCAACGTACTTAAAGCCAAAACGGTCTTTGAGTTTTGCAGCAACCTCTTTATAGCCCTCGTGGTTAACCTTACCGCCGGTTACGTCGGTATCGGCAGCAGTAATTCCAAATACGTCAGCAGCATCTTCTTCATTTGCGATGCAAACGTCAACATAAGGCATAAGCTCGGCCATAACCTCGCCTGCTTTCTGCTTGCTCCAAAGCTTTTTGCGGTAGTTCAAGTCGCAAGAAACGGTGATGTTTCTCTTTTTAGCTTCTTTGCAGGCTTCAAGACAAATTTCAGCAACGTTATCACCAAGAGCAGGAGTAATACCTGTGAAATGGAACCACTCTACACCCTCAAAAATGCTTGCCCAATCAAAATCAGCTGTGGTTGCAGTACCGATAGAAGAATGTGCGCGGTCATAAACAACCTTAGAAGGACGCTGAGAAGCACCCTTTTCGAGGTAGTAGATACCAACACGCTCACCGCCACGGGCGATTTTAGAAGTGTCAACACCGTATTTACGGAGTGAGTTTACAGCCATCTGACCAATCTCGTGAGAAGGCAATTTGGTTACAAATGCGGCATCATAGCCAAAATTAGAAAGCGAAACAGCAACGTTGGCTTCACCGCCGCCAAAGGTTGCGCCAAAGGTTTCGGCCTGGACAAATCTCAAATATCCTTCGGGTGCCAAGCGAAGCATAACCTCGCCAAATGTTACTACCTTTTTCATTATGCTCTGATCTCCTTTAAAAGTTCTACAGCCTCGGCTGTGAGTTTCTCTATTGTTGCAAAATCACCCTCTGCAATCTTATCAGAAGGTACCATCCAGCTGCCGCCGCAAGCGAAAACAGCCTTGCAGTTGAGGTAATCAGCCGCATTCTTGGTGTTAATGCCGCCGGTGGGCATAAACTTAACGCCGGTATAAGGTGCAGCCATTGATTTAATCATATTGATACCACCTGCTGCTTCGGCAGGGAAGAATTTCAAATAAGAAAGACCCAAAGACATACCCTGCTCAACCTCGGAAGGAGTTGCAACACCGGGAATGATAGGATATCCCTTGTCGATACAATGCTTTACAACAATGGGATTAAGACCGGGGCTTACGATAAATGTTGCACCGGCTTCCATAGCGTCATCGGCCTGCTTGGGTGTGAGAACGGTGCCAGCGGCAACCAACATATCGGGGAATTCCTTAGTGATTCTGGCAATAGATTCCTTTGCGGCAGCAGTTCTGAAAGTGATTTCAGCACAGTTAATTCCGCCGTTTCTGAGAGCACGTGCCAAGGGCACTGCATCCTCAGCGCTGTCGATTTTAACAACGGGAACAATACCTGTAGCACTTATGGCTTCAATAAGTTCTTTCATATCTTTTCCTCCATTTTATTTCACATAGTGAAACAATATTACTTATAATGCAACTATATTTTATCAAATTTGCCGTTAAAGTCAATAGACCTTTTTGAATTTTTATATAAAAACAGCGAAACCTCAGTCATGGAGTTGTCGTCGGTTTCAAAGCTTCACAAAACCGTCCTTTTCCACTTGGCTTAAACACTTTGCTTTTTAGACTGTGTTAAACCTAACAAAAAACGTGACCATCGGCAAAAACAGCCATAAAAAAAGCCACCTTAACGGTGGCTTTTTATTATCTTTTGCCTTTTTATTCTTTGGTGTCGGTTTCGGCTGTTTCTGTATCGGTTTCAGACTTGCTGTACTTGCTTGATTTTCTTCCACCATAACCGTAGCCGTAACCATAACCGTAACGGCGACCATAGCCGTAATAGTAGCGGCTGTAATGATATTTACCTGAAGAACGTTCATCAGGCGAAACCTGGCTTAAAACATAACCCATAAAATGAACATCACTAAATGACATATATTTCATGGCGTTTAGTATCCTTGCGGCCGGCAAGTGATTTGACTTAACAACAAACAACAACTCGTCGCAAAGGTCGGCTGCCGATGCTGTTTCGGGGGCCATATCGCAGCTTGAAAAATCAACTACAATATAGTCGTAGGTGTTTCTCAAAGTCTTGAAAATGCCTATATAATCAGCCTTTTTGAATTTTGTGGTTTCGTTGCCCGCAAAAAGCACATCAAACGTATCCGAAACGGAGTTTATGGATTCGGCAAGTGTTGCTTTACCCGCCGCCACTTCGCTTATGCCGATATATTCAACACCTTTTTTGTTGTTAATATATTTCTGCAACGAACGGTCGTGAAGGTCCATATCAACAAGAAGGATTCTAAATGAGCCGGTAGAAAGTGCACGCGCGAGATTATAAGCAACGGTTGTTTTGCCTTCACCTCGCAAAACGCTTGTAACACCAATAATTTTGCGATTTCCCGAACGTGTTCTACTTCTGACTCTTTGTTTAAGCAATCTGAACGACTCTGAGAAGTCGGAGTTGCCGTGACCCGTTCTTAACAAAGATTTTGTCTTTATTCTTCTCTTGCTTACTTTTGGCACTTCACACAAACATTCGCCATTAAGCTTAATTTCAACGTCACTCTTAGTTGAAACGGTTTTACTAATTGCAAATCTTACGTACAATGCACCGAGGCCCAAAAAAGCTCCGGCTATAAAGCCTGTACCTGTGATAAGCGCTATTCTGTCGTTATTATAAGGTTTTTCCGCCTTAACAGGCTCGGAACCCTCGATAACATTCATTTTGGTATCGCCAACAATATATTCAGCAATACGCGGATAGTTTTCCATGAGCAAATTCAAAACCTCAAAAGCATCGTCTGCTGACGGGCTCGAAACGGTAAGCTCAAAGATATTAGTATCGGTGATTGCCTTTGATTCGATGGTGACGTTTACTGTACGGTTAATCTCGTATGAAATAATGTCATACAAGGCTCCCGAATTCATAATATACGGAAAGGTATCAGCCATCTGCCTTGCGAGCATTATATTATATTTATAATCGTAATCGTAAGCTCCGTTGGAGTCACCACTGTTAAGCAACGGCGCAATAGTAAATCTTACGGTTGAACGGTATTGCGGCGTGTGTGTTGCAATCGCGCCAATTCCAAACACTAAGGTTGCTACGAGTGCCGATGCCAAAATAATCCAAAATGTTGATTTAAGGTCTTTAAAAAATTTGCCAATTTGAAGTACTTGTTCTTTATTTTGGACAGCAACATCTTTTTTCACTATGAGTCACCCCTTCCGTTTTAGCCCATGTGGCCGTGATAGTAGTATTTATAGTCATCGGGTGTATGGTCAGAACCGACTTTACGTAATGTGTGGACGTTATTCAAGATACAACCCGCAACAAAAGCCTTGCTAAACGATTCTATATGGTCGTTTATTTCGTCGGTTTCAACTGCATCTTGACGAACAACAAGAAGTACTGCATCTGCCGAATCGGAAATTATTTCGGCATCAACAGTCAAACCGCAAGGCGGTGTATCGATAATGATAAAATCAAACTGTTTTTTCATAGCTCCGACAACTTCGGAAAAACGGTGGTTAGAAAGCTTTTCAGACGATGCTTTGCAGGAATGTTCAGCATCAGCCACATAAAGTCCTGTTGTTGCATCAAAATGGATATACTCCGATATATCCCCACCGTCATCTATAAACTTGTGGAAATCTTTAACGTTATCTTGCTCATCTCGGGTAAAGAAATAGTGAATGGACGGATTTTTAAAGTCACAATCCATCAACAAAACGCGATTGCCGTTTTGGGCCAAAGCAGTTGCGGTATTGACGGCAACTGTGGTTTTTCCTTCGTTTTCAGCAACCGATGTTATGGCAAAAACCTTAAGACCTTTGGTTCTTTTAAAGCTCTCTACCTTAACAGCTATTCTGCGATAACTTTCACTGAACTGATATCCTACTAATGGATTTGTAATAATCATTTTTTGCTTTACAGTTCCATTGTTTTTTGGCATACGGTTGTGATATACAACTCCAAAAAGTTTGACGTCAAGGTCGTGTTCCACATCGTAAACGCACTTAATGGTATCACGCATATAGGAAATAAAGACTATTAAAGCCACCATAAGCAACCCTACCAATCCGCCTGCGATGATGCCCATACCAACCGGTGGTATTGCATTGGACGGTTTGTTTGGCATATCAGGGTTCTCAATAGTTCCTATTAATACATCTTCAAAAACATAATCGGTTATTTTAGGATAGTTTTCGGCAACCGATTTTAAAGTGTTATAGGCTTTTTGGGGTGTATCTGCAGTCGCAGTTATTTGAACAAAGTTGGTATCACCCATCTGATCTGCATCAATTGTACCCATGTTTTCGGCGCCCAAATCACGCTGAACAACGTCGGCCAAAGCCTGGCTTTTAAAAACGTCGTCAATGGTCTGCGCAATAACAATGGTTCGAGCAACAAGCTGTGCACTTGCTTGGGTTGTATATCCACCAAGATTGATCGACACGGTCATAGAGCTTGTGTATTGCTTGCTGTGAATATATGTAACATAAGTCAAGCATCCACCGAAACCGACAGCCGCTGCTAATATGATAACCCATATGTTTCTTATAATGTCCCTTACTAGCGTATAAGGGTTTATACGTTCATATTGTATTTGTTTCATTTCGCACCGTCCTCTACAACGACTACCAATCTGGACATGCTGAGCACTTTTGGTTTCTCGTCGAAATCAAGTTCCTCACTCATTATTTTATAATAGACGTTATAACAACCCGGTGTTGACATATCAACCTCAGAAGAATCTATAACAATATCATCTTCTCCGTAGTTTGTTTGATACTTGTTAATAACATTTTTAAAGTTGGCCGCATAATCTATCTCTTCAGCTCCAACGGTGGTATAAAGAATGTAATCATTAAGCCTTACGCGATAAAGACCATAGTCTTCATCTGTTATTATCGCATCGATGTTAAGCTCGGTAGTGTCGCCCATGCTGTTTGAAACCTTAATGCTAACCTGATTGGTTCCCTCGGAAGTGGAGTATCCTGTTGCAATAACTTTGATTTTATGATCAATTTCACCATCAAAAACGTCGACTGCAGTGACAAAACGGTTCAAATTATAGTAGTTTCCGGAAGGGAAAATAAAATCGTTTGTGAGTATAAGTCGCGGTGAGACATAATCCTCAAAATACACCTTTTTCTCCAAGTTTGTAACATTGTTGTCGCTGTCACATACCGAGAAGGTAACAATTGTGGTTTTGGGAGATATGAAAAACATTTTTCGTGTAACAACGATACTGTTGCTGATGTCTCCATCCTGTTTATCATAAGCCGAAACATACGAAAGCAACTCACCGTCGGTACAATCAACAGTTGTTACAATCATATCTTCCTCAACACAATTGATTACAGGAACATTATTATCGCCTCTGGAAATGATGTTAAGAGAAATGCCTGCGACAGCAACTATGCTTGCCAATATTATAATGAAATATTTTAATACTGTCATCTTCCAATTAAACTCCTATCTTTGATAATATGTTTATAAAATGATTTTATCTTGCAAAATTATGCTTGGATTACGTTCAAAAAGCGCGTCGGCAAAATCCAAATCATATACCGACGAAACGTATGAATATGCGTCGGAAAGATCGGGTGGACGAAATCCGATGCTGTGCGCATCACTTGCAACAACCGCTGCTAAACCACTTTCTATCAGTGCTAATGCCATATGCCGTGAATCACGTCCGTTTTTACCCAATATGCTTTCGGCATTGATTTGAAGCAATGCACCCTCATCCAAAAATTTTAAAACACTTCTGGGATCGCTTAAAAAGAACTGATATCTTTCAGGGTGAGCAATAACAGCGATATGACCCATTCGATGCAGCTCGCGCACTATTGTTATCGCGCGTGACACTGTATCGTTAAACCCAAATTCCAACAAGATATACCTTGTGTTGTTCAATGAGATTAGGTCTCCCTGTTCGGCATATTCCATAATATTTGCCGCCGCAAAGGTTTCGGCGCCCAAATAAAGCTTTAAGCCTTCGTATTTTCCCTCTGCCGCCAGTTTGATATCTTCAAAGCGCCTTAAAAACTCTGCCTTTGAAAAACCAAGGCTTCTCTTATCATTGCTCAAATAATGTGGCGTTAGCACCACGTCGGTTGTGCCGTTTGAAAACGCAAAGTCCAACATTTCTAAAGCATCATCAAACGTTTCAGCCCCGTCATCTACTCCGTGCAAAATATGTGTATGAATGTCAATCAATTGGAAGCCACCTCCAAAAACAAATTCTTGGGTATAACTAAACCATTTTAATCAATATCATTTTATCACGTATTTTTCAATAATTCAAGGGCTTTTTGCAATATATAAACACATTGTTTTGCTTTTACATGCGTATTTTGAGTTAAGTGAAAATTTAAGTAAATGTTTAATCTCATCTTGTTTTGTGAAAAACCTTAAAAGGGGTTGATTTTTTTACTAGTTGTGCTATAATAAGGACGAAAAGTGTTCCATTTGGTACAGATTGAGGTGAAAAATATGGAATGTTTCCTTTTTAAAGATTTATCGGCTGCAGAAAAAAAGCTGGTTTTGAGTCGTTTTGGCAACCCGATAACGGTTAAAAAAGGAGAAGAGCTTTATACCCTTGGAAGCCTTGGAATAATTGCCGATGGCTGCGGCTCGATTAAACGAAAAAGTGATGACGGGCACTCGGTCACCGTGCGCACGATAACCACCGGTGAGATTTTTGGTTCGGCATCAATTTTCGGCAGTTGGAAAGAGGGTAAAAGCAGTATAATCGCTCTTTGCGATTGCAAAGTTTATTATTTAACCGAAGCAAGACTAAAAGAGATTATGTCTGAATTTCCAAAAATTTCGTTCAACTACATCTCATATCTTACCGACAGAATACGATTTTTAAACAACCGCGTCGACACCTTTTCGGCCGACAACACTTCTTCAAGAATTTTTGAGTTTCTTCAAGCATTGGCGAAGGATGGCAAAGCAGAAATCGACTTTGGTATGGCCGAGCTTGCGCGAAGGCTCAATATCGGTCGCACAAGCCTTTACCGAGGGTTGGACGCGTTGGAGCAGGATGGGTTTATAACCCGCCAGAAAAACTCTATTTTCATAAAAAAAGGAGAAATTTAAAATGAAAAGGTTTTTATCAGTAGTCGCCGTTTTAATGTGCCTTGTTATGGCACTTTCACTCACCGCCTGCAAGGACAACGAAAGTGTTGACAGCACCCCTTCAAACAGCCCCGAAAAAGCCAAGCTCACAGTGGCTTGCATGACAGGCCCCACCGGTATGGGAATGGCAAAATTGATGGCAGATAACGAAGAAGGTAAAACTCAAAACAGCTACACCTTTGACGTTCAGGCTGCCGCAACCGATATTTTGCCCAAGTTTATCAAGGGCGAAATCAATATTGCATCGGTTCCCACCAACGTTGCCGCAACCGTTTATAAGCAAACCGGTGGCAAGGTGAGAATTCTTGCCGTTAACACCTATGGCGTGCTTTCTATTCTTGAAAAAGGCAACACCATTGATTCTATCGACGACCTTAAAGGCAAAACCGTTTATTCGACCGGTAAAGGTCAAAACCCCGAATTCATTTTGAAATATATCCTTACCGAAAATGGTATTGACCCTGAAAAAGATCTCACTTTGGATTTTGTTTCGTCCGATGACCTTAAGGCAAAGTTAATCAGCGGCGAAGCCGAAGTTGCAATGGCTCCGGAGCCTCTTGCAACCGCAGTCACCGTTCAAAACAAAGAGCTTAAGCGTGTGCTTTCCATCAACGACGAATGGTCAAAGGTTTCGGAAAATCAGCTTATGATGGGATGCGTTATCGCACTTGATTCCTACATTTCTGAGAACAAGGATACCGTTGGAAAATTCCTTAAAGAATATGAAGCTTCAATAAAATTTGCTTTGGAAAACCCCGATGTAGCCGCTGTTTCTTGTGCTAAATACGGCATTTCGCCTTCCGAGGCTATTGCCAAAAAATCGCTTCCCACTTGCAATCTTTGCTACGTAACGGGCGAGACTATGAAGAACAGCGTTAAGGCATATTATTCGGTGCTTTTTAATGCTGACCCCAAATCTGTTGGAGGTGCTTTACCCGCCGATGACTTCTATTACAACGCAGAATAAAGCAACAAAAATCTTTCTGAAAATTATTAAAATATTTGCGGTAACAGCCTTTTGGATTCTTATCTGGGAGGCTGCTTCCCGCATAATGAGTCGCGACAATGAACTTATGCTGCTCATACTTCCCTCACCCTTCACCGTTATTGAGCGATGGTTCCAAGTTGCCTTTACAAAGCCTTATTTAGAGGCTGTTTGGGGCAGTTTCTCGAGAATTTTTTCGGGCTTTTTGCTTGGAACAGTCTTGGGTGGTTTTTGGGGAATTTTAACCCATTTATCGCGTCTTGCCGATATGTTCTTATCGCCCATGCTAAGGGTGATTCGCGCCGTGCCGGTTATTGCCATTTCAATACTGTTGTTTTTGTTTTTCAAAAACGACACTTTGCCTGTTTGTATTGTTTGTCTTATGGTTATACCACTAATTTGGCAAACGGTTTATGACGGGCTTAACAACCCCGATAAGTCACTTTTGGAAATGGCAAACGTTTATAAATTGGGCAAATTCAAAACGTTTTGGTTTATAAGATTACCAAAAATTTCACCTGCGCTTTTATCATCAGCCGTTTCGGCATTGGGCTTAGGCTTCAAATCGGGCATTGCCGCCGAGGTTATAAGTCTGCCGAAAAAAGCGCTTGGTACAACGCTTTGGCAAAGCAAAGGTGCCGTTGATTTCACCGAAATATACGTTGTGACGCTGACGGTTGTGATTTTGAGCCTTATTATCGAATTTTTACTCAAATGCGTTGTTGAGCTTACCACGAAAAGAGGTGCCGACAAATGATTGAACTTAAAAACATCTGCTTTTCTTATGGCGAACGCGAGATTTTAAAGGATTTTAATTTAACGGTCGGTAACGGCGAGTGTGTGTGCTTGAAATCACCCTCGGGTGGCGGCAAAACCACCGTTTTTCGCATAATCGAAGGATTGGAAACACCCAAAAGCGGTGAAGTGATTGCCCCCGAAAGACTCTCGGTTGTGTTTCAAGAGGACCGACTTTTAAAAGGGCTTAGCGTTAAACGAAACATACTGCTTGCAACCGAAAATGAGCATTACGCTTATGCTTTAAGCCTTGCCGAAAAATTTCAATTGGGTGAATTTTTGAACACTCCCATAAGAAAACTCAGCGGAGGTATGAAACGCCGAGTCGCCATTATAAGAGCGTTGGCTTTTCGCGGTGATGCTTTGCTTTTAGACGAACCCTTTAACGGAATTGACGATGAAAACAAAAAAATCATTGCCAAAGTATTAAAAGAAGACTTTTTAGAAAAAGGCGTACCTGTTTTGCTTTCGACCCACATTGACGCCGATGCCGAACTGCTGGGTGCCAAAATAAAGGAATTAAACTAACAAAAAACCACACCTTGTGCTGACTTGCACAGAGTGTGGTTTTGATTTTACAGAAGATTTTTTCTTTGATCTTCAAACGAAGCGGGATGGAGATAACCGGGAGCAATATCAAAAACGGTTTTGCAACCGCTGACTCCCTCTTTATTCAAACGGCATACTGCTCTTGCATAGGCCACAAGCACGCTCGATGTAAACTCAGGGTTGGAATCGAGCTTCAACTTATACTCTATAACGTGGTTGTTTTTGCCGTTTTCACCTGTGTTGCCGCTGCAAATAACCATTCCGCCGTGAGGAATGCCTGCGTGGTCGCGGTCGAGCTCCTCTTTAGAAATAAAGTTAACGGTGGTATCATAATCGGCAAAATAGTTGGGCATGGTTACAATGGCAGTTCTGATAGCCTCTAAATCGGCACCCTCTTCAGCCACAACAAAGCACTCTCT
>JAZNEE010000180.1:0-5652 GCA_045588405.1 Acutalibacteraceae bacterium | reverse complement strand
TTCGGGCAGAACCGATATGAGAAGTATGATGACCCCCGAAATCATTCAGCATAACTGTGATTGCTTTAAAGCTCAGATGAGTAAATTCATTGAATTTGGTGAAGGCAAAGCACAGATGGTTAACAACGCTGATTGGTTGTTAAGCCTTAATTATATCGAGCTTCTTCGTGAAGTTGGCGCATGCTTCTCGGTTAACAATATGCTTCGCGCAGAATGCTACAAGCAAAGAATGGAAAAAGGTCTTTCTTTCCTTGAATTCAACTATATGATTATGCAGTCTTATGACTTCTATCATTTGTTTAAGCATTACGGCTGTAATATGCAGTTCGGTGGAGACGATCAGTGGTCTAATATGCTTGGCGGTACCGAGCTTATCAGAAAGAAACTCGGCAAAGATGCTCACGCAATGACCATTACCTTGTTGCTTAATTCCGAAGGCAAGAAGATGGGTAAAACCGCAAACGGTGCTGTTTGGCTTGACGCTAACAAAACAACACCTTATGAGTTCTTCCAATATTGGAGAAACGTTGATGACGCCGACGTTATCAAATGCATGAAGCTTTTAACCTTCATTCCTCTTGAAGAGATTTATGAATATGCAAAGCTTGAGGGTAGCGAACTTAACGCTGTTAAAGAACGTCTTGCTTTTGAACTTACCAAGATGATTCACGGTGAGGAAGAAGCGCAAAAAGCGCTTGACACAGCACGTTCACTTTTTGCAGGCGGTGCTAATGCAGATATGCCTTCTACAGCTTTAACCGATGATATGTTCCAGGATGGCGAAATCGGTCTTCTCGACGTTATGCTCGCTTCTGGTCTTATTCCTTCAAAGGGTGAGGGTAGACGTCTTGTTCAACAGGGAGGTGTTTCGGTAAATGATGAAAAAATTACCGATCCCGCAAAGCGTTTTGCTAAATCCCAATTTGAAAACGATGGAATAATCATTAAAAAAGGTAAAAAGGTTTTCCATAAGGTTACTCTTTAATGAATTTTTAGGTAATAATATTTAAGTGCAAAAAAAAATTTTATTTCACTTAAAAAAATTGTTGAAATGAAGAAATAAAACTGATATAATTTCTTCGTTGGCTCGCATCATAAATTTAAACTTAAAGGAGTTGCTTTTAAATGAGCCGTATGATTGGTACAGTATCCCGTGGAGTTAGAGCTCCCATTATCAGAAATGGTGACGATATCGTTGAAATCGTTACTAATTCCGTGCTTGAAGCTTCAAAGGATGCAGGTTTTGAATTTCATGACAAAGATATCGTTGCTATGACCGAGGCTATTGTTGCTCGTGCACAGGGTAACTATTGCTCGGTTGATGATATTGCAACTGATGTTAAGGCAAAATTTGGTGGGGAAACTGTTGGTGTTATTTTCCCGATTTTAAGCCGTATCCGTTTTGCTATCTGCCTTAGAGGTATTGCTAAGGGCGCTAAGAAAATCGTTCTTATGCTCTCTTATCCTTCCGATGAGGTTGGTAACCACCTTATCAGCATCGATAAGATGGACGAAATGGGCGTTGATCCTTATAAGGATGTTTTAACTTTGGAAAAATACCGCGAACTCTTTGGCTTCGAAAAACACAGATTCACAGGTGTTGACTACGTTGAATATTACGGAACACTTATCGAAGAAGCAGGTGCCGAATGCGAAATCATTTTTGCAAACAACCCCAAAGCTATTCTTAACTACACTAAGAACGTTCTTTGCTGCGATATTCACACAAGAGCTCGTACTAAGAGAATTCTCAAAAACAACGGTGGCGAAATAGTTCTCGGACTTGACGAGATTATGAACGCTTCTATTAACGGCAGCGGATTTAACGCTGATTACGGTCTTTTGGGTTCTAACAAAGCAACTGAAGACCAGGTTAAGCTTTTCCCGCGTGACTGTCAGCCCGTTGTTGATGCAATTCACGATAAATTGCTTGCTGCAACCGGTAAAAACATTGAAGTTATGGTTTATGGCGACGGTGCATTTAAGGACCCCGTTGGCAAGATTTGGGAGCTTGCAGACCCTGTTGTATCTCCTGCATACACCAAAGGTCTTGAAGGTACTCCTAACGAACTTAAATTGAAATATCTTGCTGATAACGACTTCTCCGAACTTTCGGGCGATGCTCTTAAAGATGCTATCAAGGATAAGATTCGTGAAAAAGATGGCGACCTTGTTGGTAATATGGCATCTGAGGGTACAACACCCCGTCAGTTGACCGACCTTATCGGTTCACTTTGCGACCTTACTTCCGGTTCGGGCGATAAGGGAACACCTATCGTATTTATTCAGGGTTATTTCGATAACTACACAACCGACTAAAATTAAAACCTCATCCTGATTATTGGATGAGGTTTTTTTGTTTTGAATTATTATAAAAAAGAAAAGTCCTTGAAAAAGGACTTTTCTTTTTGTCAACAAAAGTTGACTTTTTTGGTGGAGATGACGGGAGTCGAACCCGTGTCCAAAAACCTATTCCCAAAACTTTCTACATGCTTAGATTATCTTTTAAAATTCCCTCACATTAACGCCGATAATCAGGCTTTAACGCTCGGTATCTCCTTGTCATGGCAGGGTAGGAGAACACCACTGCTCACGTTCACCGCAAAAATGACGCCCGAGTCCGAACCGCGGTACTTTCGGGTCGGACGGCAGCTTAATTAAGCTGCAAAAGCAACTGTATTTTTGTCAGTTATTTTTAAAAATTCGTTTTCAAAGCGATTACGATAACGCTGCATGCTTATCAAGGTTCAAAGTCCCTGTCGAAACCTTTACATCCCCAAATATATTTGTCTTATTCGCGATTTCTTTCTTTTAAAGCTCTTTCAATAGAACGCTCGGCACTCTTTTTAGCCATATCTGCACGCTTGTCATAAAGTTTTTTACCACGGCAAACGCCAAGTTGAACCTTAACCAAAGAGCCTTTAAAATAAAGTGATAACGGAATAAGAGTCAAACCCTGTTGCTTTATGACACCGAAAAGACGGTTGATTTCTTTTTTATGAAGCAGCAGTTTTCTTTCACGAGAGGGTTGGCGGTTAAAAATGTTTCCTTTTTCATAAGGGCTGATATGCATACCGCGAACAAAACATTCACCTGCATCAATATCGCACCAAGAGTCCTTTAAATTAACTCCGCCTTGACGAATCGATTTAACTTCGGTTCCGACAAGTTCAATACCACATTCAATGCTTTCTTCGACAAAATAGTCGTGAAATGCTTTTTTATTAGTGGCTATTGTTTTGGTGTTTTCGGCCATTTTTCCGCCTCCTTTACGTTTGATACGATATTATATCACGAAATTTGGTGGTGGTCAAGAAGTATCGTGCGACAAATTTTGTGTTTAATTAATTCTGTTGTGATAAGAAACGGGGCTGATAAAAAGCACCAAAAGACTGTGTAAATTGGGCAAATTTGACCATAAAAATTCAAAGGATACATACTGTAATCCCACACGTTTGCCGTATATTTAACGTTCAGTATCAATCCAAAAACAAGTTCGATAAATGTGATAACAACACCTGCAATTAAACATCGGTATAAAAATTTTAAAGACTTAAATCTTTGTTCAATCAGTGACAAAAAACAAAAACACAAACCACCAGCAATTGACATACTCGGGTGAGTATATCCACGCCACATTATCTCTATTAAGCCATAACCAAAAAAGCCCAAACCAAACAAAATATAATAATAAATAAATATTTTTTTCATACAATTAGTTATTTCGTATATTTCTATTCATATTCATTAAAAAAGCAACCATATTTTGTGTTTTAAGCATAATTTAAGGATAATTTCTCTTGAAAATTTCAGCCAAAAGTGGTATTATATATCTGTTATTTTGGGCTTATTGTATAATATTAACGGGAGGTGAGTTGCGTGAACTTTAAAAAGTGGATTTTTCCCAATGTTGATAAGAACTATGTTGTTGAAATTGCTGATGACGTTAAACTTGATCCTTTAATGGTTTTTGTTGCTGTTTCACGCGGACTTACCGATTCTTATGAAATTGAAAATTTCTTTTCTGCTGAACCTGAATTTTGTGATCCTTACGGATATAGCGGTATCACAGAAGCTGTTGACAGAATTAATATTGCACTCGAATCAAACGAAAAAATCCTTGTTTTTGGTGACTATGACTGCGATGGTGTTACTGCTACCGCATTGCTCACATCATATCTTAAAAACCGCGGTGCTGACGTTGATTTCAGAGTGCCTAACCGAGAAAGTGAAGGATATGGTATATCTGTTGATGCTATTCTACAAGCCGCTAGCAATGGCGTTT
This sequence comes from Acutalibacteraceae bacterium, assembly GCA_045588405.1. Classification (GTDB taxonomy): domain Bacteria; phylum Bacillota; class Clostridia; order Oscillospirales; family Acutalibacteraceae; genus UMGS172. Next base: position 1,367 of record JAZNEE010000180.1, on the reverse strand, counting down.
CGCTTATTATCACGGTTGATAACGGAATCAATGCGATTAAAGAAGTTGAAAAAGCCAACGAGCTCGGTATTGACGTTATAATTACTGACCATCATTTACCGCAAGACGAACTGCCCGATGCAGTTGCCGTAATTGACCCACATATCGATAGTGAGTGCGATTGGTTATTCCATGAACTTTGCGGAGTTGGCGTTGCATTTAAGCTTGTTTGTGCTCTTGAAGGCAGACCTGCAGAAGAAATGATTTTTGAATATGGCGATTTGGTAGCTCTCGGTACTATTGCCGACGTTGTACCTTTAGTTGATGAAAACCGTTCTATTGTTAAAGCCGGGCTTTCTTTAATTAACCGTAAAATAAACCCCGGTATCAGGGCACTTTTAGAGGTTGCAGGATCTAAATATATAACTTCACTTAATTGCGCGTTCACACTTTGTCCGAGAATAAATGCAGCAGGAAGAATGGCATCTGCAGATGTTGCTGTTAAAATGTTTATGGCAAAAAGCTATGAAGATGCAATTTATTATGCTGAACTTTTAGATGGATATAATTCAAAACGTCAATCTATTGAGCAAAATATTTTCGACGAAGCCTGTGAAGTTATTGAACGAAACGGTTACAATAAAGACCGTGTGATAGTTGTCAATGGCTATAATTGGCATGTTGGTGTAATTGGTATTGTTGCATCAAAGTTAACAGAAAAATATGGGAAACCCAGTATTGTTATTAATAACGAAGGTTCTCGATCTGTTGGTTCGGGAAGAAGTATTGAATCTTTTTCTCTTTTTAATGCAATTTCTTCTTGTGAGGATATTTTGGTAAAATTCGGCGGTCACGAATTGGCTGCAGGTTTGACGATTGATGAAGAAAATATCGATATTTTCAGAAAACGAATTAATGATTATGCTAAGCAATTTGATTTACCGATTTCTTCTATCAAAATTGACGGAACACTAAAGCCTCGTGCTTTTACCGTTCCTGCTGTTTCGGTTTTAAAAGCATTCGAGCCTTATGGTGCTGGCAATCCAACTCCACTTTTTGCTGTTTTGAACTGCACAATTTTGAATGTCAACCCGATTGCTAACGGTAAGCATATAAGATTAAAATTAAAGTCGTCCGATACCGAATTTTGGGCAGTAATGTTCGGTATTACCGCTGATGAATTTCCGTATAAAATCGGAAGTGTTATTGATATTGCAGTAACTTTGGATATTAATGTTTATAATAATACTGAATCGGTTTCGGTTATAATTAAGAATTTCAGAAAAAGCGGAATTGATGAAGAAAAATATATAAAAGAGTTAAATCTTGTTGAACGCTTTAATAATGGCATTTTGGAAAGCAAAGAAGCTTTTGAGCTTTTACCCTCA
>JAZNEE010000179.1:0-3444 GCA_045588405.1 Acutalibacteraceae bacterium | reverse complement strand
AAACTTACAAAGATTTTACCGCTGATTTTGAAGAAAAGAAAAGCTGACCTTTTCAGTATTCTTGCTTCGCTTAACGAAAAAACAGTTGAAGAAATCAGCTCGCAGAATATCATTAAGACTATGTCACAGATAAAAGACATCGCAAAGGATAAGGAATTGCTTGATTTTTTCAAATCCTGCACGGGTACGGAGGAGAGCGAGTAATTCGCTCTCTTATTTCTTATCCGTGCAAATTGAGGATAAGAGCGATTTTAAATACTTTGCCATATAAGATTAAGGCTGATGCAGAAAACGAGTTGTATCGCAAATATATGGCTCGTTGCGTGCGTTTGCTGACCGAAAATTCCGCAGGAATGGTGCAAGGCAAATTTATATCGGCAGAGTATGAAGATTTAATCAATCCTAAACCACAAAAACATTACGAAAAAGGCGAAATTGCTAATAAAATTAAAGCAAAATTGAGGTGATAGGATAGAATGAATTTATTTGAATTATTTGTAAAGGTCGGCGTTGACGACCAAGCAAGTGGTAAACTTGGTAATTTATCAAGTAAACTCGGCAATGGTCTTAAAACAGCGGCTAAAATAGGAACAGCGGCTGTAACTGCGGCGGCGGCAGGAATTACCGCTTTGACTACGGCGGCGGTTAAGAATTATGCCGAATATGAGCAGTTGGTTGGCGGTGCTGAACTTATGTTTGGCAAGGCTTTTGACACTGTAAAAAAGAACTCACAAGAAGCCTATAAAACCGTTCAAATGAGCCAAAATGAATATTTACAACAGGTAAATGGATTTGCGACAGGTCTTAAAACCGCCTTGGGTGGAAACGAACAGGCGGCGGCTGAATTATCACACGAAATCATAAAAGCCGAAGCGGATATTATTGCGGCAACAGGTAACACAGCCGAGAATGTGCAAAATGCTTTTAATGGAATTATGAAAAGCAACTTTACTATGCTTGATAACTTACAAATTGGTATTACACCCACAAAAGAGGGTTTCCAAGAAGTTATTGACAAAGTAAACGATTGGAACAAAGCAAACGGCGAAGCGACTAATTATCAAATGGGAAACCTTGCGGATATGCAATCAGCATTGGTCGATTATATTGATATGGTTGGTATGTCGGGTTATGCTCAAAGAGAAGCATCAGAAACAATTTCAGGTAGCGTTGCTTCTATGAAAGCCGCTTGGAGCAATCTTATAACAGGAATTGCTGACGACAACGCAAATTTAGGCGAACTTATAAATAATTTAGTCAATTCAATAACAGGATATGTTGATGAAAGTGGAAACAAAGTAAAGGGTGTTGCGGATAATATTTTGCCCGTAGTAGAACAAGCATTAGGTGGTATAGCAACACTTATTGAAAAACTTGCACCCATTATTGTTGAAAAAATACCGTCTTTGGTTAGCACAATTTTGCCAACTTTAATAAATGCGGCAACAGGTATGGTAAATTCGGTTATTGCTGTTTTACCGTCTTTGCTTGAAACTGTTGTAACGGCTTTGGTAGAAAATGCACCTTTGCTTATCGAAGCGGCTATCGGTCTTGTAAACTCTTTGATACAGAGTATACAAGATAATGCACAAATTTTAATTGATGGTGCAATAAATATAGTTATGACCCTGACAGATGGAATTTTGTCAATGTTGCCCGATATCATTTCTCTCGGTCTTGATTTGATTGTTTCTTTGGCTTTGGGAATTGCCGAAGCTCTACCCGAATTGATACCGACAATAGTTGATACTATTTTATTTTTAGTTGACACATTGACCAGTCCCGATATGTTGAGCAAAATTCTTGATGCGGCTTTGGTTTTGATTGTTGAATTGGCTTATGGACTTATGGATGCAATTCCACAGTTGGTTGATGCAGTTTTAGATATAATTGACAATTTGGTTGTATTTTTGCTTGACCCTAATAACATAGCCAAAATATTAAATGCGGCTTTGCATATTGTGATTGCTTTGGGTACAGGCTTAATTGATGCCATACCGAGATTGCTCGGCGCACAAGCGACATTGATTAAAAAAGTTATTCAAAACTTCAAAGACACCGATTGGGGAGAAGTTGGTAAAAATATTGTTGATGGTTTGCTTGGTGGACTTAAAAAAGCGTGGGAAAGCCTTAAAAAGTGGTTTACAAACGCTTGGGATAACCTTGTTGGCGGTGTTAAGGACTTACTTGGCATACATTCTCCGTCAAGGGTATTCGCAGGAATTGGTAAAAATATGGCTCTTGGTGTTGGCGAAGGTTGGGAAGATACCTTTGGCGATGTTCAAGACAATATTGATAGTTCACTTGATTTTGGCGAAGCCGATTATGGCATAACAACCTCAACCACTTCAATAGGTGATTTCGGTGGCGGTTCGTCTGCTTATGGCTATGGCAATCAACAAAATGTCAATGTAACAGTAGGCATTGATGATAGTGCAAATGCTATGGGACTTGCAAGAGCATTGTTGCCGTTCTTGAAGATAGTAGAAAAGGAGGTATATGCGTAAATGATAGCAATTAAAATAAACGGTGTTGAATATACGAATATAGCCTCCGTTTCTCCGTCCCCTGTTTATGATTTTTATTACGATGTTCAAACAATGGATGGAAAAAGGCATAGAGATATTAAAGGTAAACGCACAAATTATGATGTTGTATTTTACAATGCAAATTATATTGAATACGACACGCTTAAACAGTTGCTTTTTTCTTCCCAAAGTGTTATACTTGAAGTGCCGAACGGCGCTGAAAGTACCATAAGCGGTGAATACCTTGTTGTTGTAAACGGCGATAACCTAAAAGGCAAGTTGTGGAGTGGCGAATACTATAACACAGGCTTGTCAGTAACATTTGAAAAGGTGGGATATGATGCAGAATAAATACGGATATTTTAGATATGCCGATATTGCTTTTGGTGCGAAAGAAGATGCTTCATATTCCACAAACAAAGAAATACAAGAAGGCTCTGCCCTCGCACAATTAAGTGTGGGGGTAAAGCCTTATGATTTTGCTTCATTTGAGCAAGGCGAATATATTACAAGCCAACCCAAATTATTATATAGAAACCAACAGGGACTTGGTTATGTAACAAAGCAATTAAGCGATGAAAACGGTGTGTTTGAAAGTCCTATAAATATAATTGGTGTTTTTGACAATTATCACACAACCACAGGAATAACCATAAACAGCAAAAATATAATATTAGACATTGAAATAATCGCTTATCGTGATAATGAAGAAATCGCAAGAAGGTCTTTTGTTGCGGAAAATAAAAATCAGTTTTACCCAATTACAATAGAATTGGCAAACAAGGTTGAAATAATAATAAAAAAAATAGCCGAGCCGTTACGTTTCTTTGCAATTTTTGATATTGAATATGGAACCGTTAGAATGTTTGAGGATAAAGATTTTCAAAATGCAAACATTGTTAATTCCTTTTCGGTT
>JAZNEE010000178.1:0-3426 GCA_045588405.1 Acutalibacteraceae bacterium | reverse complement strand
CGTTCAAAACTTGTTCCCCGATAAGAATAAGGATTTTGTTATCAACATAAGCGATAACGATATCGCACTTGTCAAAGAAACAAAGCCGGGCATCGAATCGTCCGACCTTGAGAATCTTGCTGGTTCAATTGTTGATACCTTGGCAAGTGAGTTCTACTATACTCAGGCGGTTATCGGTATTGGTTCAACCGTTGAAAATCTTAAAGATCTTGCACGTTCATTCAAAGAGGCTCAGGTTGCTTTAGAAGTTGGTAAGGTTTTTGATACCGAAAAGGCTATTATAAATTATGATAATCTTGGTATTGCCCGTCTTATTTATCAGCTTCCCACAACACTTTGCGAATCTTTCTTAAGAGAAGTCTTTAAACGCGGTACAATAGAAAGCCTTGATCAGGAAACCTTGTTTACAATTCAAAAATTCTTTGAAAATAACCTTAATGTTTCCGAAACAGCAAGAAAACTCTTTGTACACAGAAACACACTTGTATATCGTTTGGAAAAAATCAAGAAGATCACAGGTCTTGATCTTCGTGAGTTTGACCATGCAATCATATTTAAAATAGCTCTTATGGTTAAGAAATATTTGAGAGCCACACCCGTTAAATACTAATAGAAAGAGTGATTTTTATTAACGAGGATTTTGCCATAGGCAATCGCCCCAGTAAGACTCAACAGCCACTTATTGAGTTTAAAGGCGTTTCCAAAAACTACTCTAACGGTACTCACGCTTTGGATGACGTTAACATCCGTATAAACAAAGGCGAATTTGTTTTCGTTGTCGGTCCTTCCGGTGCCGGTAAAAGTACATTTATGAAGCTTATAATGCGCGAAGAAAAGCCAAACACAGGTGATATTTTCGTAAACGGCTTTAATCTTACCAAGATGAAACGTCGTGCAGTGCCTTATTACCGCAGAACAATGGGTATTGTTTTTCAGGATTTCCGTCTTATCCCCAATATGAACGTTTTTGAAAACGTTGCTTTTGCCATGCACGTTGTCGGAGCATCTCGCCATGAGATACGCAAAAACGTTTCAAGGGCATTGAATCTTGTTGGTCTTGCCGAAAAAGCCAGATGCAAACCAGCCGAACTTTCGGGCGGTGAGCAGCAACGTGTAGGTCTTGCACGTGCGCTTGTAAATAAACCTAATCTTATTATCGCCGACGAGCCCACGGGCAACGTTGACCCTAATATGTCTTATGAAATTGTTGAACTTTTAACCGAAATTAACCGCAGAGGAACCACTATTTTGATGGTTACTCACGAGCATCAGCTTGTTCGTGACTTCGGTCAGCGTGTTATTATGATTGAGGGCGGCAGAATTGTTGCCGACAATGCGAACGGAGGTTTATTATGAAACTTTCGAGCGTAAAATACCTTGTAGGTAATGGATTTAAGAACATTTGGCTTAATAAGCTGATGTCAATCGCTTCAATCGGTGTTTTGGTCGCTTGTATGTCGGTAATCGGTCTTGCCGTTGCCGTTTCACTCAATGTTGACCACACTTTGAGCGAGCTTGAACAACAAAACGTTGTTATGGTTTATTTTGAAGACCGTAACTCAGCACTTTATAAGGTGAGAGCAGATCAGTCTGTTGATGCAACGCTTGAAAAAGCCGAGCTTGAAGTTACCGAGGATGATTATTCTATACACACCCTTGAAGACGCTTTGATGTTGTGTGATAAAATCAGAAAACTTGATAACGTCAACTCTATTGAGTATTTTTCAAGTGATGAAATGCTTGAAAGTGCCAAAGAGGCAGTGTCTAATGCAACGCCTGAGATTTTTTCGCTTATTGAGAATCCTATGTCGTGTGGTGCAAGAGTCACTATGACAGATCTTTCGCTTTTCGATGAGACTATTGCTGAAATTGAAAAGTTGGAAGGTGTTGACGAAATATCTTCTTTGCGTGATATTGCTCAGAAAATCACCACAATAAAGAAGGCTATTGCCATTGTTGGATTCTGGATAGTTGCGGTTCTCCTTATAATTTCGCTTGTTATCGTATCCAATACAATTCGTGTAACAATGTATAACCGTAAGCTTGAAATCAGCATTATGAAGGCGGTTGGTGCCACCGACTCCTTTGTAAGACTGCCGTTTATGATTGAAGGTGTAACCATCGGTCTTGCCTCGGCGGGTATAACGGTTGCAATACTCTATTTCGTTTATAACGCTGTTCAAGAAACAGTTAAGAACGCACTAAGCCTTACTGCAATCATTCCGTTCTCCGATTTCTTCTGGATGATATTTGGAATTTTCAGTGGAATTGGATGTTTTGCAGGTGTGTTTGCAAGTGCTATTATGATTAACAAATATTTAAGAAAGGAAGGCAGCGAATTCCGTGCACTTTAAAAAAACAGTAACTGTAATTTTATGTTTATGTATGTGCTTTGCTTCGTTTTTTTGCACTGCTGAGGTTAATAATGTTACCGATGTAAAAGCGGCTTCTGTTAAGGATTATCAGGATAAGATAGATGAGCTTGAACAACAGCAGAAGGAAATCGAAGATGAGATTAAGGAACTAAAATCACAAAGCAAGGATAAGGAAAAAGAAAAACAACTGCTTTCCAAAAGGATTGACGTTATTCAAAGCCAGATTTCTGTTTGCAACGATCAGATATCCAAATGCGATTCTGAAATTGCTACTTTGGAGCAAAGAATAGCGAATAAGGAAGTTGAAATGCAGAATACCAAGTATCTGTTCCAGCAGAGACTTCGCGCTATTTATATGAGTGGCGGTATGACAGCATCAACACTTTCCATGATTTTAAGCGCTGAAAATCTTTCTGATTTGCTCACCAAAACTGAGTTCACAAAGAGCATCAGTGCCTACGATAACGCTTTGATATCTAAGCTCGTCGGCGATATGCAGACTATTGAAAACGCTAAGACTGAAATCGTTGCTTTGATTGATGAGCAAAAGTCGGTAAAAGCAGTTCTCGATGAAAAGAATAAGGAACTTAAAAAAGAGGTTGGCGAGATCAACGAGGTAATTTCTGATATTAAGAATGACGTTAATTCGCTTCAAAATCAGGTAGATAAATTAGATAAAGCCATTGCCGAATATGAACAGGCAATTAAGGATGCACAGGATAAATATCAGGATCAACACCACGATGGTCAGTTTACCTGGCCTGTTCCCGGACATAAAAATATTACCTCACCTTACGGATATAGAACACATCCGATAAGCGGTAAATATAAGTTCCATAAAGGAATTGATATTGCAGGCGGTAATATTAAGGGTAAACCCGTTGTTGCCGCAGCAGACGGTACTGTTTCGCTTGCAACCTACAACTCCGGTGGTTACGGCTATTATGTAATGATTAACCACGGTAAAGCTGATGACGGCAAATCTTATGTCACTCTTTATGCACATATGTCCAAATATATCGTTAAGGTTGGTCAAAAGGTTAAGAAGGGT
>JAZNEE010000177.1:0-6016 GCA_045588405.1 Acutalibacteraceae bacterium | reverse complement strand
TTTGCCTCTTTTGTAAGTAATAAACTTATAGAAACGTTCGTCATCGAGATGTGTTCCGTTTTTATAAGCACTCATAAGAGTTAAAAATTTGAATCTCGAAACGGGTTTTACATGGCAAATTTCAAGAAGTCCATCACTGTTGGAAGATTTTGGTGCACATTTATATCCGCCGCCAACATATTTTCCGTTGGTTAAAGTGCAGAGTAAAAAATCATTTCCATCGATTTTTTCTCCGTCAACCGTGATCTCGCAAGAAGATCTCATACCTTTGACAAGTGCGGTTACAATGCCTGTTGTATATGCGTTTTTGCCACCAATAATAGCCTTGCGCTTAACTTTAAGCATGGTTTTCAGAACAAACGAATCAAAGCCAAAATGCACAGCATTAACGGCAAACTTTTCTCCAACCTTGATCACATCTATTTTATGACTTTTGGCACTAACCAATTCCGAAAGATTGGAAAAATCTTCATAAGTACCGTAATATTTTATAAAATCATTACCGCTACCACATGGGAAAACGGTCAGTTCAGCGTTATCAAAGCCAACAACACCATTAACAACCTCATTTAAAGTTCCGTCGCCACCGCAAGAATAAAATCTCACCTTTTCGGTTTCGGATTTTAAAACAGATTTTATGTACTTGGTTGCGTCTCCGGGAGCTGCAGTTCTGTAGATCTCATAATCAATATCAAGTCCCGAACCTTCGATAGTTTGTCTCACAAAGTCGGTTGCGTCTTGTTTGCCTGCCGCAGGATTAACGATGAATATGTGTTTCATGGTTGATATCACTTCCTATCTACATAATTTTATTTTATATGTCGAGTTTTGTCAACTATTTATTGCAGTTATTATATTTATTTTGTATAATGTATATGCTCAAAGGACGGTGATGTTTTTGTACTTTTATACTTTAAATAATTATCTGAAATCAAATTATGGCACAAAAATTTATAAATTGGCTTTAAAAAGCGGTGCCACTTGCCCTAATCGTGACGGGAAAATCGGCACTGGCGGTTGCATTTTCTGTTCGTTAAAAGGTTCGGGAGATTTTGCAGAGCCTGTTGCTGAATGTGTAGCAGAACAGATTGAAAGAGCCAAGGTAAGAGTAATAAACAAAGCGGGCAAAGATGCAAAATATATTGCCTATTTTCAAGATTACAGCGCAACCTACGCACCAATTGAGCATTTGAGAAAAATATTTTACGAAGCTATATCCCACCCCGATATTGCGATTCTTTCGGTTGCAACAAGGCCCGACTGCTTACCCGATGATGTATTGCAGTTGTTAGACGAATTAAACCGTATAAAGCCTGTTTGGGTTGAATTAGGGTTTCAAACCTCCCACGAACCAACTGCGAATTATATTCGAAGGGGTTATGACAACACCTGCTTTTGCGAAGCTGTTGAAAAATTAAGAAAATTAAACATATATACTGTTGCTCACTTGATAATCGGTTTGCCCTTTGAAACCGACGAAATAATATATAAATCGGCTGAATTCATTGCAAATCAAAAACTCGGCGGTGTTAAATTTCATTTATTACATGTTCTCAAAAACACCGACATCGCAAAAGACTATGAAAAAGGCTTATTCGAAGGTTTAAGTCTTGAAAAATATTGCGAATTGCTTTCGGGTTGCATTAAAAGAATGCCCAAAACAACAGTCATTCACAGAATTACGGGCGACGGCAACAAACAAGAGCTTATTGCTCCCACTTGGAGTGCTGATAAAAAGAAGGTATTAAATACAATAAATAAATATTTCCGCGATATAAACCTTATGCAAGGTGAATTATATGTTGAAAAAAATCAATAAATATTGTATAATAATCGATACATTCATCATCTAATGGAGGTGACACTATGTGGTTCACTTATTCTATATTAACCGCCCTGCTTCTGGCCTCAGGCGTTCTGTTTGCTAAAAGTTCGGTTAAAAAGACCAACTTCGAAATAGTTTCAGCAATTAAGATTTTGATACTTCTTCTTTTTTCATGGTATTCGGTTTTTGCAAACAATGTTCAAAAACAAATCACCTCTATAAATTACGAGTCAATTATAGATATATCGATACTCGGCTTGCTTATATGTGGAGGTATGTTGTCATATCATGCAGCGCTGAAAAACGGCGGAATTATCAAATCAACCTCGGCTGAGAGAATCGGTAGCGCACTTATACTGCTTTCGGGTATTACAGTGTTTGCGCAAAATTCAAACATGTTTTTCAGAATTGTCGGTTTAGCTTTTATCGCAGCGGGTGCTGTTATTATGCTTACTTCAGGCGGAAAATCACAAAAATCAAGCTTTATAATCCCCGCTGTAATCACATCAATAATTATTGCAGGTGGTTACACTTTTGCTAAAAAGGAAATTTTAGGCAGTGTGAATATTTACATTCTTTTAGCTTTGGCTTTTACCGTTGCATTACTAGTCTCGCTTATTTCGGTTTTTATCAGAGGAATAACTTCAGGTATTGGAAGAGTTCCTGCTAACGAGATTATATTTGCGGTTCTTTCGGGAATTTGTTTCTGCATAGCCGTTTCTTGTGGCAACAAAGCCTTATCACTTGGTCACACTTCAGCAGTCTATGCCGTTATGCATTTAGGTTCGGTGTTCTCAATACTTGGCGGTTGCTTCTTCTTCAAAGAAAAACTCAGTTGGAAAACCGCTTGCGGACTTTTGGCAATAATATGCGGAATAGTTATAACGGTATTTTTAGTGGGAGTTTATAAGTTCTAAAAAAATCACGGCGTATCTTTTGATACACCGTGTTTTTATTTATAACGTTCTAAGTCCTTTTGGATAATGATTTTTAAGTCTTCCGCAAGAGGCTTTTCCAAAGCCCAACGGAACACCGCAAACCCTTATTCCTACATATCCCTTTAAATTAACGTCGCATTCAATTTCTTCTCCGTGAAGGAATTTTTTTATATCTTCACCGTCCACGTCAAGATCTAAACTTTGCTTTGGAGTTAAAACCGAAGTATTGAACAACGCGTGTTCGGGCACAAATCTGCCGTTTTTATTAACTCCTGCAAAAATGCCTTTTCTAACTGCTTTAACGTTTAGTATCTCAGTATAATCGGGTATTATGTAAACCTTTTCGCGTTCACTTACAACAACACCATTAATTTCACCGTTAAAGTTTTCTTTGAAAAACTCATTAAAGCATTTAACGTTTGCATCGTTACTCAAATTTATGTTTATACGGTTTTGCTGTGAAATACTTTCTCCGTCACGTTGCATTACTGCAACAAAATGACCTTCGCCTCCACTAAAATTGAATATTCTTCGCGCAAAGTCAATGTTTTCAGTTTCGGGAGAAATGCTTGAAAATGCGGGTTCACCAAATTCATATTGAGGCTTTATCAACTTAAAATCGGGGTTGTTAGCCAAAAATCTTGCAACCGTCATTTCGTTTTCTTCGGGTGAATAGGTGCAGGTGCTGTAAACCATTTTACCGCCGTTTTTAACGCAAACCTTGGCACTTTCCAAGATTTTATACTGTCTTTCGGCACAGGTTTTAACGTTAGCAACGCTCCAATCATCTATAGCGCCCGAATCTTTTCTGAACATCCCCTCACCCGAGCAAGGCGCATCAACAACAACCTTGTCAAAAAACTCGGGGAACAACGGGCAAAGGTCATCGGGGTGCATATTGGTCACAACGGCATTGGGTATACCCATTCTTTCGATGTTTGACACCAAAGCGCCAACGCGAGAGCCCACATATTCGTTGGACACGAGCAAACCACTTCCACCGAGTTTAGATGCGATTTGTGTGGATTTTCCACCGGGTGAAGCGCAAAGATCAAGCACAACCTCACCTTCTTCAATGCCGATTGCCTCAACAACCGAAGAAGCCGAAGGCTCTTGAATATAATAAGCGCCTGCATGATGCAACGGGTGGTTACCCGGTTTTGAAAACTCTTCGGGAATATAATATGAATCGGGACAAAATGCAGTTGGTTTGTCCAAAAAATTCAATTTTGATTTTAAAGTTTTTTCATCACATTTTAGTCTGTTTAAACGCAAAGCGCGGTGTGGCTTATTGCAAAATTCATTGCAAAAAAGCTCATACCGTTCTTTAAGTAATTCCTTCATTCGGTTTTCAAAATCTAAAGGAAGTTCCATTTTATACTCCTGAATAAATATATTTTTATTGAAGATAATAATATTGAAAGCGGGGTGATTTTGGATGAACAACAACCAGAATAACAATCAGAATAAAAATAATAACAATAATAACAACAATAAGCAAAACAATAACAATCAGAACAAACAGAATAACGACAATCAGAACAAGAAGTAATCTGTTTTTTATCAATCGGTCGCAGTTATTTAACTGCGGCCTTTTTATTTATACAAGATTTTTAAAGCCTTGACCTAAAATTTCGCCCGCATCGGAAACCACCAAAAACGCCTTAGAATCTATCAATTTGGCTATTTTGATTAACTTCGAAACCTCATAACCGCGGACAACACACATAAGCATATTCTGGCTTTTGCCCGTGTAAGAACCAACGGAATTTATATAGGTTACTCCCCTGCCAAGTTGGCTGTAAATTTCGTTTGTAACTTCTTTGTGGCTATCGGTTATGATATACACTATCTTTCCAACGTTTGCGCCGTATATCAACTTATCAATAACAACTGCGGAAACGAATAAGAAGAGCAGTGAGTAAAGCAACGATTCAAAATCACGGTAAACATAAGCCGAGAGGCTGACTATAATGGCATCGACAGCCAAAACAAGCCGACCAAGTGACAAAAACTCAAACTTTAAATTAACGAGTTTTGCAATGATATCGGTTCCACCGGTTGTTCCGCCTTTTAGCATTATAACACCAAGACCCGTTCCGACAAAAACACCCGCCGCAAGTGACGACAACAAGCGTTCAACTCCAAATTTAGGCAAAACATTACTAAGAACATCAATCATGGTCGATGAAACCAACACAGCATAAGCAGTTTTTATAATAAAACTGAACCTAAACTTCAAAAAGCCAACAACAACAAGCGGAAGGTTGATAGCGACAATGCACACGCCTATCGGAACAAAATCAAAATAGTGGTTAATCAAAGCAGAAATTCCGGAAACACCTCCGGGCGAAATATTGTTCGGGTAAATAAAAACAGTAAGTCCCAAAGCAAAAAGCAAACACCCTAAGGTTATAATAACATAATCATAAAGTAAAGTTAAAAGCTTTTTCATAAAAATCTCCAAACTTTTTATGAAAACCGCCTTTGTCCTAAAAGTATGACAAAGGTCAAAAGCGGTTCTTACTTATGTTATTTCCAAAAATTCATTCCATATAACATCAAAAATTTCATTTATTCTTTCGTTACACCCGTTTATATGAAGATAACCGAACAATGCTTCAAGTCCTGTTGCGGTGTGGTAAAGTCCAACGGTTGTGCTTTTGGGGATTTGGCCAACGTGGTTGTTTCTGCCACGCTTGAAAACCGACATTTCCTTATCAGACAGTTTGTCTTTTATAAGTTCAAAAGCCTCAGCCTGAGCATTGGCATTAACCCATTTAACCGACAACTTATGCTGTTCGCCTATCGGACGTTCAGTTTCGGCAAGACGAGTTCTGACAAGTAAGCCATAAACCGCATCACCCACAAAAGCAAGGGTTGATGGGCTTAAAAGATATGCTTTATCCATAAAAAACCGCCTTTAAGGAACGTAATCAAACTCGATATCGTAAACGCTTACGGTATCGCCTTCTTTAACGCCTGCATTTTCCAAAGCGTCGATAATACCACTTGAACGAAGCACGGTTTGGAAATATTGAAGCGACTCATAGTCGTCAGGATCAACCATTTCGAGTATTTTAAGCAACCACGGTGCCTCGATCATAAACACACCGTCCTGAACTTCAAGAGTAAACTCACGCTTCTTATCAATGGTGAAATCCTCTTGAGGCTCGGGTTCGGGCTCGTATCTAATAACAGGAGGTAATCTGTCAAGCGACGAAGCAACATAGTTTATAACGTCTCTTGTACC
>JAZNEE010000176.1:0-4611 GCA_045588405.1 Acutalibacteraceae bacterium | reverse complement strand
CTTTGAGAAGGATTTATTCAAAATATACTCTTCATCGGTAGCCTTCAAATCAGCAACCTGCTTAACACTTCTTGTATCTGTCCAATGAATTGCATTTCTGAGAGGTTTAGCCATTTTATCGCAAAGAACTGCAGTATGAGTAGCAGAGTCAATAGCAACAGCTAAAATATCGGATGGTGAAATACCACTTTTTTCTATGAGCATTTTTGTATCTTCACAAAGTGCTGCGTACCAATCGTTGGGATTTTGCTCACAAAAGCCTGCAGACGGATGAAGTGTTGGATATTCAACCGAATGTTCAGCAACAATGTTGCCTAAAGTATCAATAAGAGTTGCTTTAGAGGCACCACCGCCAAAGTCAATACCAAGTAAATAGTTCATCATAATCTCCTAATTAAAACTTAACTTCAAAGTTTTCGCCTGTAACACCGGGAATAACGCCACCAGCAATAAGATCTTCATTATCAACGTGACAAAGAATCCACTTATTCTTTCTGAACATCAATTTATCATCAGATTCTTTATCAAGAGGAGTGTTAGTACCCTTAGGCAACACAACTACCGCGCCAAAGCCTTCACTTGAAACCTGGCAAGGGCAATAATGTAAAGTTGTTGCATAAACCTCAATAACCTCGCCTTTTTCAACATAAAAAGCCTTGATTTTAGAGGAATCAATATTTCGGTCAACAATATCTTGAACAGAGCCAAGGAAAAGAAGCATATCGGTAACAGCAACATTAACTTCACTGCTTTTATGCCATTCAACAGCGTTAAGCTTATTGCTATAACCATAGCAATATCCTACCTGGATTGGCAATTCACCAAAATATTTTTCTTCAATTAGCTTTGAAACAGCAAGGTCTTTAAAATAATCGGCTTCGGGAACGTAACGTGAGCCTTCTTTAACCTCGTCAGCCTTTTTTGCGGCCTCGATAAAAGGTTTAGAATCAATATCGTTAATAACGTAGCCAAATTGTGCAAATTCCTTATCAGTGGTGCGGTAAATCTTTAAATGTGGATTATTTTTTACAACGTCTCTGTACATTATTTACTCTCCAAAGCGGTGATAACGCGATTGCAAACAAAGGTTTTACCTGCTTCAATCGACTGAATAGCATACTTCTTGGTGATATCGTAGTTATGGTTAATGTGGTCGGGTGCGCCAAACCAAGGCTCGATGCAAATATAAGGAGCATCAGGCTTAGTCCAAATCATAAGTATGGGATAACCGGGGAAATCGAACTTAACACCACGGCCGGTTTTACGGTTAACAAGTTTACAAGACTGCGATTTAACATCCTTAAAAACAAGTGCATCAACAGCAAAATAATCATATTTAAGAGTTAAAGTATCGGTGTTATCCATTACGGGATAAGTTTCATCTCCGATAAGGTTGCCAAACAAGGTAAAAGCATTAAGAGTTTCCTTGTTATCAAAAATAATGTCGTACTCTTCAATTCCTTCGGGAGTAGCAAAGCCGTCGTGTCCGCCGATTGAGAACCACATTGTTTTATCGTTAATGTTAGTTACTTTATAATCAACGTTAACTTTTCCGTCTAAAAGCTCATAACAAACACGCAACTCAAACTCATAAGGCCATTGAACCTTGGTTTCCTCGGTTGCGGTAAGCAAGAAAACGGCGGTGTTATCGGTTGCAGATTCAACCACAAAGTCCATATTCTTTGCAAAGCCGTGCTTAGGCATTACATATTCTTTGCCTTCTAAAATGTACTTATCGTCTCTAAAACCACCGGTCATAGGAAAAATATTAGGTGCGCTTGCTGCCCAGAATTTAGGATCGCCAACCCAAAGATACTCAACACCGTTAACGGTAAAACTCTTCATCTCGGCGCCTTTTTCATTAATTTTAAGTATTGAATTACCATTTTTTAAAGTAACCATTTTATATACATCTCCTTAAAAAATTTTAAGTAGTTTATTTTCTATTTTAACGCAAAGTGCCGAAGGGACGAAAATCCCTTCGGCTGAAAATTATAATTTAGTGATCCAATCGTGGTCTGGATCGTTGCTGCGGTTAAAGCCCTGATAGTCGCCAGCCATAAGCCAGAGGAAATAGGTCTTGTAACCGGGAGTGGAAACAGTGGAATGATAACCGTAAGGGAACTCAACAAGCTCATCATTCTGTACACGGTAAGCTTCATCGACTTCACCATCAGCGGTATAGAGACACTGTACACCAAATCCCTGTTTAGGATCAAACAGGAAGTAATAAATTTCTTCACAAATGCACTCAACGGGCATATTGTCTTCGTCGTGCTTGTGAGGTGGGAAACCTGCCCAGTTACCTTCGGTAACGTAGCATTCACCAATAGTAAGAACTTTAGCGTTGGTTGTACCGTCTATAACGAAGCTGGTTTCTCTTTCATAAGGTACTTTACCAAGCAATTTAACAGGAACGCGGTCGCCTCTAAGCAACTGCGGTTCAGTTTTTTCAGCAACAGGAGTTGCACAAACAGCGATCTTAATGTGATCAATTGCTTCAACGGTCAATTCCTGTTCTTTAGGCATATAGAAAGACTCTGCTTGTTTGTTTTCAAAAACAGTATTTCTGTTACCAACGTTTTCATACTTTTCGTCACCGAAATAAACGTTGCAGTGACCTTCAAGCATAATAAAAGCAGTTTCTTTATCTTCGGTGTTAAAGCCTAATTTATCACCTGCATTGAGTTCGATAATACCAAACTCAAGTTTTTTTAATGTGCACTCGCCTATTTTGCAAATAGGAGTGTAGCCGATAGTCGGCTTATATGCTTTTTTAAAGTTCATATCCGTTCCTCCTTAAATAGTCGATAGCGGTATCGTAATCAGGAACACTTTCTCTTGCGCCAACACCCATACATTTAAGTGCAGATACACACGAAGAGAAGTGGCAACACTGAATAGGTGTAAATCCGCGAACAACAGCCGATGCAAAAGCACCATGGAACACGTCACCCGAGCCGTTGGAGTCAACAACGTTGGCAGGATAAATAGGATATTCTGTTACGGATTCGCCGTCAAACAAAAGTCCGCCTTCCTTACCTCTTGTAACAACAACATAATCGGGATGATACATTTCATAAAGCTTTTTAGCAGCAGATGCAGCATCCTTTTCACCGGTATGGCCCATGGCAAATTCCTCGGAAGGAATCATAATATCAGTGAGTGCCAAAAGATTAGCAACACCATCATAAAGACCGCCACAATCATAAAGCACCTTAGTGCCGTTAGCCTTGGCAATCTTTGCGGCTTCAATAGCAGCTGCTAATTCGTTACCGTCAACCATCAAAACATCAGCATTTTTAATAGCTTCAATCTGACTGTCATTGAGTTTCAATGCAGGCAAATCACCCTTATCGAAAACGCAGGTTCTGCTTCCCTTCTCGGCGTTAAGCCAAATGCAGGAAGTAAAAGCACGGAAACCGGGTATCATTTCAATATTATCGGTTCCAACACCATATTTCTCAAAGTCGCCTTTAAGAAAAGCACCGTTAGAATCATCCGACAATACGCCGATAAACTCGGCGCTTACACCAAGTTTAGAAACGGCAACGATACCGGTGGCGGTGGGACCACCGCCAACCAATTTAGATGCAGTTGCGCGAAGCTTTGTATCTTCAAGAGGAAAGCTGGGTAATGAAATAAGTGTGTCGAGCACGCAAGCTCCAATTCCAACAACCTTGCTCATTATTTTGCCTTTCCTTCTGCTCCGCAAAGCAATATTTTAGTCTTACAGAACTCTTTAACTGCTTCGATAGGAGTCTTCATAAAGTTATCAATAGCAATCATTCTGTCAGGCTTGTTGATTTCTTCCTGAACGCTATCAAGGAATGCATAGCAAATATCGGTAGCAACGTTAAGCTTTCTGATACCTGCTTTAACAGCCTCTTTAATAGCTTCATCGGGAATACCCGAACCGCCGTGGAGAACCAATGCGGTGCCGTTTGTAGCCTTTCTGATATCAGCAATTCTCTGAATATCAATCTTAGGCGGCTTTTTATAACGGCCGTGAGCATTACCAACGAGAACAGCCAAAGCTTCAACACCGGTACGCTCTACGAAAATCTTAGCCTCTTCGGGATCGGTAAACTCTTCCATGGTATCATCGGAAACAGTACCAACGTGGCCAAGCTCACCTTCAACCTGAACGTCAACAAACTTACAAGAATCAACAACTCTCTTAGTAAGAGCAATATTCTCCTCGAAAGGCAATGCAGAACCGTCAAGCATAATGCCGGTTGCACCCCAACGCAAAGAACGGGTGGTCTCAAGTTCTGAAGGGCCATGATCAAGATGGAAGCAAACGGGAACACTAGCCTTATGAGCAGCTGCAACAATTACAGGTGCAAGGTAGTAACCAACCTCTTCCTTCATAAGACGGGGATAAACCTGAAGGATGCAGGGAGCTTTAAGCTCCTCTGCAGCCTTAACGGCACCCATAACAGTTTCAAGATTATAAACATTGAAAGCAGGAATGCAATAATTGCCTTCCTCAGCCATTGCCAAAATCTGTTTAAAATTAACGAGCATCTTTATTAACTCCTTAACTTATATTAAAGTGCAGAAAGAACGAGTTCTTCAATAGAAATAACCTTCTTGCCTTCAGGAGCA
>JAZNEE010000175.1:0-2640 GCA_045588405.1 Acutalibacteraceae bacterium | reverse complement strand
GGCATAACCACACGGCAACCTACAAGCCTTTTTCTTAAAGCTTTGGGCAAAGCACCAGCAACGTCGGCAAGACCGCCGGACATCGCAAATGGATATGCTTCACTCGTTGCGTATAAAACTTTCATCTTAAAAAATCCTTTCCATTATACCTCGGAATTTTTACGCACATAAATGGGATAAATTTCCGAGCCATTAAGAGTCTTATATGCGCCAAGTTTAACCTTTTTGTCAAGGGTGACGTGGCGAATCTCGGCATATTCCTCTATAACCGAGTCCTGCATAACAATACAGTCTTCAACAATAGCGCCGCGACCAATTTTAGCGCCACGGAAAATAACGCTGTTTTTAACAGTTCCTTCAATAACACAGCCGTCGCCGATGATGGAGTTTTTAACGTTACTTTCAAGACCGTAAATGGTGGGCATATCGTCACGAGTTTTGGTAAATACGGGACGTTCTTTATTGAAAAGTTGACGTCTTATTTCGGCACTCGACAAAACCTCTCTTGTGATGCGAGCATAGCTTTCAGGTCCGTCCATAACAGCGGCATAATCTGTAACCTCGTATCCACGGATATCAAAGGTGCCAAGGCTTCTTTGGAAAACATCTCTTGCAAGGCTTGTGAGATTATGCTCATAGCCATAGTTGATGATTTCGATAAGTTTATCTTTCGAAAGCACCATGATATCAAGGCTGAAATTACAGGTTGAATCGCCCATTGCAAAGGTGATATCTGTAACCTTATCGCCTTGGAGTTCAAACGCCATAACGTCGTGGTGATTTGCGGGCATTTTGCCGTTTTTATAAGCTATTGTAACGTCTGCACCACTTTCCATATGACGCTCAATCATATTACCTAAATCAAAGTTGGTTATAACGTCGGCATCGCACAAAACAACGTAATCTTCTTTAGAATGACGCAAAAAGTTCGTTGCACCGAAAAGACCATCGAGATGACCGGTGTAAACCTTGGCCTCGTCATTAGAATAAGGAGGAAGGAAATAAAGTCCGCCACTTTTTCTGTCAAGATCCCAAGCCTTACCTGTGCCGATGTGGTCCATAAGCGACTGATAGTTGGCTTTGGTAACAACGCCAACCTTAGAAACACCTGCATTTACAAGGTTTGAAAGTGAAAAGTCAACCAATCTGTATCGTCCGCAGAAAGGCACCGAGCCCATTGATCTTTTGGCTGTCATTTCAGCCATAAGCTCGTCGTGAACGTTAGGGAAAACAATTCCTAAAACATTATTTTTTCTCATTGCTTTTCACCCTCCTTTAAGTCTTCTCTTATCATCTGTGCAGCGGTTACAACAGCATTCTTGCCAACATTAAGACCTGCACCGACAACCGAAACGCCCCATTTGGAAAGATCGCTCAAATTCTCGGGCTTTTCACCCACAACGGCGCCTTCATCAACAACCACGTTTTCAGCTATGATTGCATATTGAACGGTTGCACCTTTCTTGATTACCGCGCCGGGCATAACAAGTGAATATTCAACGGTTGCACCCTCTTCTACCGTTACGTTATCGAACAAAATTGAAAAATCAACGGTGCCATAGATTTCGCAACCCTCGGTGATGAGTGAGTTCTGTACCTCGGCAGTTTCGGCAATATACTGTGGCGGTGCAGAAGGAGTTCTTGAATAGATTCTCCAATTCTTATCCGATAAATCAAGTTTTATCTTGGGATCAAGCAAATCAAGATTTGCTTCCCAAAGCGAATCGATGGTTCCAACGTCCTTCCAATAATCGTTAAAACGATAAACAACCATCTTTTCGTTTGCGTCAAGCATATTTGGAATAATATTCTTACCAAAGTCGTTAGAAGAATTTTCGTCGGCTTCATCCTCTTCGAGATACTTTTTAAGCTTATCCCAAGAGAATACATAGATACCCATTGAAGCCAAATTGCTCTTAGGTGCCTTGGGCTTTTCTTCAAACTCATAAATAGTGCCGTCTTCATTGGCGTTCATAATACCAAAACGGGATGCTTCCTCCATAGGCACTTCAATAACAGCAATAGTACAATCGGCACCTGTTGCTTTATGCTGAGCAATCATATCGCTGTAATCCATTTTGTAGATATGGTCTCCCGAAAGGATAAGAACATATTCAGGATCGTAACGCTTGATAAACTCAATATTCTGATAAATTGCATTAGCTGTACCCTTGTACCAATCGCCACCTTTGTTGTTCTGATAAGGCGGAAGAATATGAACGCCTCCGTTAGAACGGTCAAGGTCCCATGGTTTTCCCGATCCAATATAATCATTAAGCTCAAGCGGAGAATACTGGGTCAGAACACCCACCGTGTCAATTCCCGAGTTGGTACAGTTGGACAAAGGAAAATCGATTATCCTATATTTACCTCCGTAAGGGACTGCCGGTTTGGCTATGCTTTGAGTTAAGACTCCCAAGCGGCTTCCTTGACCGCCTGCAAGCAGCATAGCAACACATTCTGTCTTTTTCACTAATGGTCACTCCTTGCTTTTATTTTGTTTACTGGCACAAAACAGATGGACAAGCCTTGATTAAAAAGATTTGTCAATCCGCAAAACTGTTCAATTTATATTCTTACTATATTATGTTTTAAAAAACGATAATATCCCAGAAAACATACTTCCACTATCATTTTAAC
>JAZNEE010000174.1:0-4273 GCA_045588405.1 Acutalibacteraceae bacterium | reverse complement strand
TTCACCGAAATGCTTTTCGGCTTCTGCCTTAAGGTCTGCGCGACTATTATTTGCAGTCATGCGAACGTACATTCTTACAGTATCGTTTTCATAATCTGCAATATAAGAATCGTCTGCGTCAGACCAAGAAAGATATTTGCGTGCGTGAAGGTGTTTTACACAATCCATAATATCAGCAACAACAGCACTTGCGGTGGGGAGCTTACCTGCACCTCTGCCGTAGAACATAACGTCGCCGACAGCATCACCTTTAACCATAATTGCATTGAAAACGTCGTTAACGTTTGCAAGCTGATTAGCTTTGTTTACGAAAGCGGGATAAACGGTGATGATGCACTTGTTGTCTTCGTTAAGCTTGGCACGGCCAATAAGTTTAATTACACAATCAGCAAAATCAGCATAAGCTGTATCAGCTGAGGTGATTTTGGTAATACCTTCGGTGTGAACACTTTCGGGATAAACGTGTTTACCAAAAGAAAGTGCTGCCAAAATGCAGATTTTACGGCAAGCATCGTGGCCTTCAATGTCTGCGGTGGGGTCCTTCTCGGCATAGCCTAAACGCTGTGCTTCCAAAAGAGCTTCTTCAAACGAAACGCTTTCTTTAACCATCTTGGTCATAATAAAGTTGGTTGTTCCGTTTAAAATTCCCTGAACCTCGGTTATTTCGTTAGCGCCAAGACATTGTGCAATAGGACGAAGTACAGGAATACCGCCGCCAACACTTGCTTCAAACAAATAGTTAACGTTCATATCCTCGGCAATTTTCAAAAGCTCGGCACCTTTTTGTGCAACAAGCTCTTTGTTCGAGGTTACAACGCTTTTACCGGCCAAAAGGCAGGATTTTGTGAACTCATAAGCGGGGTGAACGCCACCCATAACCTCAGCAACAACCTTAACGTCAGGGTCGTTTAAAATAACGTTAAAATCCTTCGTAAATTTGTCGCTATATGAAAGATCGGGGAAATCCCTAAGGTCAAGAATATATTTAATATTAACTTCATTTTTAACTCTTGCCGAAATAACGCTGTTGTTCTTCAAAACAACTTCAGCAACGCCCGAGCCAACAACGCCGTGACCCATTATAGCTATATCTACCATTTAAAATTACACGTCCTTTGTGATTATTCTCCAAGTGTTCGTTTGACCGAAATAACGCCATCTAACTGAGAAAGGGAACTAACAAGTTCAGTTATATCAAAGTCATCCTCCGGCATTCGCACGGATACCGAAACCGATGCAGTACCCGAAATGGGAAGCCCTTGATTAACTGTTAGAATGTTTGCGCCGGCACTGTATAACGTTTGCAAAAAGCTTGATAAAACACCTGCACGGTCGCGAAGAGTGGCTTGGAGCGATACTATTTTACCCAAAGGATGCGTATACTCAAATACCGAATCCTTATACTTATAATATGCGCTTCTCGAAATTCCGCACATCTTTAAAGCTTCACTTGCGGTTTTAACTTCGCCCGATGAAAGCATTCGTTTGGCTTCAATAACTTTTAAGTAAACTTCGGGTAAAACGTCGGTGCTTACAAGCAACATACTTTTGCTCAAAGTATCCACCTCCTGCGAACAATGTTTTTGAACAAGAAACACTATATCATATAATGTTTATAAATGCAAGAACTTTTTTTCATATTTGTTTTACTTCGGTTAATAACATTTTTGTATACATTCACAAAATTATAATAATATGACAGAAAACGCGGTGATAACAGTTCGTGAAAATCGAAAAACAAAAGGAATTTCTTATAAAATCGGCATTTTATATAACGCTCAGTTTGTTCATTTTTGTTGCACTAAAATTGCTTTCGGGACCACTTTTGCCGTTGGCTTTGGCAGTGTTGATAACAGTTCTTTTGCAAAGAGGAGTTCGAAAGTGGTCGAAAAAGCTGAAACTCAAAAAGAAAGCGGCATCGGTCATAGCAGTGCTGTTTGTTTATTTGGTTGCAGGAATTCTTGTTTCATGGGTCGGTTATGCGTTGTATAAACAACTAACTGCTTTTGCTTCAAGATTGCCCGAATTTGCAGCCGAAGTATCTCTTATGTTTGAAAATCTGTCATCTAAATTCAATCGGATTTTAGGGGGATTGCTTGATTCGGAAAACAGTATAATCGGTGAGTTGCCCGGAATGACGGCCGAATCGTTGGCGCAAGGAATTGCCGATATTATTGCTGATTTTGCAGGTGGCTTTGCTTCCAAAATACCGTTGTTTTTAATTTCGGTTGTGATAATGATAGTGGCAAGCGCCTATTTTGCTAAAGATTACGATGAAATTTGTATTTTTCTTGTAAAAAAACTGCCCCAAAATTTCAGCAAAAATTTAATAGCAATAAAAAACGATGTTCTAACCTCTGTATCGGGAATGATAAAGGGTTATGCACTTATAATGCTGTTGACATTCGTCGAGCTTGTTATAGGACTGTCGTTGGTTGGAAGTGAATATGCGCTGATAATTTCGGCTGTTACTGCTATTGTTGATATTTTGCCGGTTTTCGGTTCGGGCACAATTCTTATTCCTTGGGCAATTTTTAGTGCGTTGGTTGGTAATTATAAAAAAGCGTTGGGTGTGGCTGCAGTTTATCTTATTATCACGGCTGTCAGAAATTTTGCCGAGCCTAAAATTATCGGCTCAGAGTTGGGAGTTCATCCTCTTATCATGCTGTCATCGGTTTTTTTAGGGCTAACACTTTTTGGTGGCTCGGGTATTCTTGTTCTGCCTTTGACGGTTATTGTGGGAAAACGAATTTATGAAAGAAAAGAGAAGGAAAATTCATTTTAAAACCGCTTTGGCGGTACATATTTTAAGGCAATAGGCGGTAAAGGGGAATATAATGAAAACGAGGACATTTTGTTTGTTCTCAAAAAATCAAAAGAGGTTTTAAGGAGGGAAAGGATGAATAAAACAACTTTTGTAACAACCACTTCCACCAATGCCAACAAAGGTAGTGAGGCTTTAAGAAGATACGGTATTAAAAGTGAGATAAGAAAAATTCAAGGCGGAACCGCAAGCGGATGCCTTTACGGTATTACGGTTGACGGTAATGCCTTTAAAAATGCCGAAAAAATACTCCTTGATGCCGACGTTCGCATCATTTCGGTAAAGGATGTCCCGAAATGATATATTTTGACAATGCCGCAACAAGCGGTGTTAAGCCTCAGGAGGTCATTAAAGCAACCAACAGAGCTTTAACCGAATTTTCAGTAAACCCGGGTAGGGGAAGCTATGAAAAATCGATTAAATGCTCCGAGGAAATATATCGCACACGCGAAAAACTTTCGACTTTTTTTGGAGCGAATGCTCCCGAAAGGGTGATTTTCACATCGGGATGCACATCTGCAATAAACACTGTGATAAAAGGTGTATGTCGCGAGGGTGACCATATTGTATCGTCAAGCCTTGAACACAACGCGGTAGCAAGACCTTTATATAAACTTCAAAAAATGGGCTCGAACGTGGATTATGCAGAGGTTATTTTCGATGACCGTGAAGCCACGGTGAGATCGTTTGAACGCCTTATTAAAAAAGATACAAGGCTTGTTGCAGTGACACATGCTTCCAATGTAACCGGTTATGTTTTGCCGATAAAAGAAATTGGAGAGATATGTGCCGAAAGAGGCG
Organism: Acutalibacteraceae bacterium; assembly: GCA_045588405.1. Lineage (GTDB taxonomy): Bacteria > Bacillota > Clostridia > Oscillospirales > Acutalibacteraceae > UMGS172. Next base: position 648 of record JAZNEE010000174.1, on the reverse strand, counting down.
TACCTTTTATGGTGGATGCCGCACAAACTGCCGGCATTCTTGATATAGATGTCAGAAAGTTAAAGATAGATTATCTTTGCATAGCACCGCATAAAGGTCTTTATTCTCCAATGGGTGTTGGCGTTTTGATATCGCTAGGAAATATACCCGACACATTGTTTGAAGGTGGCACAGGTTCGCTTTCGGCAAGCTATTATCAACCGAACGAATACCCCGATAAATTTGAAAGCGGAACTTTGAACGTTCCGGGAATTTTTGGCGTTTCGGCAGGTCTTGATTTTGTCGGCAAAAGAAGTGTTGATAAAATCTATAATCACGAAATGAAACTGATGGGCAATATTTACGACCGTTTATCTAAAACAAAGGGAGTAACGCTTTATACTCCCAAACCAACGGCTTACCATTATGTGCCAACATTATCTTTCAATATCGAAGGACAATCTTCAGATGAAGTTGCAAGAAAACTTGATAATGAAGGAATAGCCGTAAGAGCAGGTCTTCATTGTGCTCCAATGGCACATAGAAGGCTTGGCACAATCGACAACGGAACCGTCAGAATATGCTGTTCGGTGTTTAACAACCTTTCTGACGTCGATAAACTTTGCGAATGCGTAAAAAATATAGCAAAAAAGTGAAAAAATATTAAAA
>JAZNEE010000173.1:0-5098 GCA_045588405.1 Acutalibacteraceae bacterium | reverse complement strand
CAAATTACTTTATTGCTTTTGGGCGGTATGTCACTTTTCGAAAGTGTTGTTCATTCTTTTGGAACTGCAGGTACAGGTGGTTTTGGAACAAAGGCAAACAGCGTTGCCGGTTACAGCCCCTATTTACAATGGGTAATCGCAATTTTTATGCTTTTGTTCGGTATAAACTTCAACCTTTATTACCTTTTGCTTTTAGGAAAACTTAAAAGCGTTTTCAAAAGCACCGAGCTTTGTATATATCTCGGTATAGTAGCCGCATCGGTAGTTGTGATTTGCGCAAATATCTATCATATTTACGGAAATGTTGCCGACACGTTGCGCAACTCGGCTTTTCACGTATCGTCAATTATGACCACCACGGGATATTCGGTTGCAGACTTCAATCTTTGGCCCGGTCTTTCAAAAGGAATTCTGCTTGTGCTGATGTTTATAGGCGGATGCGCCGGTTCAACTGCGGGTGGTCTTAAGGTTTCGCGATTTGTTATATTGCTCAAGATGATTCGTCGCGAAATCCGTCAAATGCTCCATCCCCGTTCGGTGAACAGTATTGAATTTGAAGGCAAAAAAGTTGAAAAAGAAACGTTGTCGAGCGCCAGCGTTTATTTTGTCGTTTACATTGTTTGCTTCTTCACAATCTTCCTGCTCATTTGTCACGAGCCGTTTGGACTTGAATCCAACTTCAGCGCAACCGCCGCTTGCTTTAACAACATCGGCCCGGGCTTTGGCGCTGTTGGTCCTTTGGCTTCGTTTGCCGATTATACTGGATTTTCAAAAATCGTATTATCGTTTGCAATGCTTTTAGGCAGACTTGAAATATTCCCCCTTATCATTGCATTCTACCCTGCAACCTGGTCAAAAAACAAATAACAAAAAAGAGGTGGTCACCCACCTCTTTTTATTTTTACATTTTCTTAAACACAATACCTGTTCTTGATGGCAGATAGCATTTAAAACCAATTCTGCCGTCAGGCAAAGTTTCGGTCTTATATTTATATAACGTATCAACACGGTCAAATCCACCATATACGCTGTTGTCGGTAGAAAGTGTGACTTGATACTCCCCTTCTTCTAAAACAGGTATAAAATAGCCCTCAAATGATTTTTGCGTGTGGAAATTGAAAACAAAAATGTTTTTGCCCTTTGCAAAAGCAATAACCTTATCCCAATCATGCACCCACAGATTAACCGAAGGCTTGTTCATAATACGCTCTCTTTTAAGGAAATGTATCATATCACGGTCGAAGATGTTAAGCCCCATATAACGAAGCTGGTCGTTTTCAGCAAGGCTCCACTGTCTGCGGCAGTAATGATAGCTCCAACCGTTACCCTCACGAGGGAAATCAATCCATTCGGGATGACCAAACTCGTTACCCATAAAATTAAGGTAACCTTCGCCTGCAAGTGATGCGGTAATAAGCCTTATCATCTTATGAAGTGCGATTCCTCGGTCGATAATCATACTGTTTGAAGCCTTGTTCATTGCGGTATACATCTCGGCATCGCAAAGACGGAACATTATCGTTTTATCGCCAACCAACGCTTGGTCGTGCGATTCGGCGTAACCGATATTTTTTTCTTTCGGACGGCGACAGTTAAGCTCATACCAAAGCTTCTGCATATCCCAATCTTCGTCCTTATACTCTTTAATAAACTTTATCCAAAGGTCGGGCATACCCATAGAAAGTCGATAGTCAAACCCTAAGCCGCCATCCTTGATTTTAAGGCACATTCCCGGCATTCCCGACATATCCTCGGCAATGGTCAAAGCCTTTGGATTTATCGTGTGAATCAGATCATTGGCAAGTTGAAGATAGGTCACAGCCTCAACATCGGTGTTCATCGAGAAATACATATCATAGTTGGTAAAGGCACTACCCAGGCCGTGGTCGTGATAAAGCATAGAAGTAACGCCATCAAAACGGAACCCGTCGAAATGATAGGTTTCCATCCAAAATTTGAGGTTTGAAAGCAGAAAGTGCAAAACCTCGTTCTTGCCGTAATTGAAAAGCTTTGTATCCCATGCAATATGGTTACCCTTGCCACCTTCGTGGAAGAACTGATACTCGGTGCCGTCGAACATATTAAGTCCCTCACCCGTGTTTTTAACCGAGTGTGAATGAACAACATCCAAAAGCACGGTGATACCCATTTTGTGTGCGGTATTTATAAGCCTTTTAAGGTCGGCACCCTTGCCATAGCGAGAAGATGCTGCAAAAAAGTTTGAAACCTGATAACCAAATGAGCCATAGTAAGGATGCTCCATAATAGCCATAATCTGAATTGTGTTGTAACCCAGTTTTTTAACTTTTGGCAACACGTTATCGGTAAATTCGTTATAGCTGCCAACTTTATATTCCTCGGTAGCCATACCGATATGACATTCATAAATAAAGGGTGTTGTTGCAGGTTTAAAGCCGACATCGGTCCACTCAAAGCCATCGAAAAGTACGTCGTCAACCTCGGCGCACCAAAGATAGGTTACAGGGTCTTGAACAACTCTTGTTGCAAAGATAGGAACTCTTCTTAAGGTTTCGCCGTTATGAATAACGATAGCCTGAACCTTATCCCCTATATGCAAAACGTCCTCTTGGAGACAAACTTCAAACACGCCGTTGGGAAGCTTATCCATTTTAAGCGAATAGATATCCCAATTATTAAAATCGCCCGTGAAATACATATCCGAGGCAGCGGGTGCCCATTCGCGGTACACCCAACCGTCAGCAGTTTTGTGAATACCAAAATATTTATAACCATCTGCAAAGCCGTCGTAGCTACCGTCTTTGCCCAAAAGCTCCTCACGTTTGCTGTAAAAGGCTTCCATACGAAGATTTATATCATCTTCATGCGGTTTAAGATAAGGATCATATTTAATAATGTTGTAACCCACAAAAACGCCACCTTTTAATAATTTCTTTATTTTATTATAACAGAATAATTACAACTTCACAACCAAAAAATAAATATAAGCAAATTTTTTCAAATTTATGAAAATAGTTCTTGACTTTTCAAAAAAAATGATTATAATAGTTTTTGTTGTTGAGGAATAGTGTAACGGTAGCACGACAGACTCTGACTCTGTTTGTTGGGGTTCGAATCCCTATTCCTCAGCCAAAAGAAAAGGAATCAATCCGTAAGGATTGGTTCCTTTTTGTTTCTCTTGTATTTTATTAGGGATTCGAACAAGGGCGGTTTGCCGTATGGCAAATTGCAACCTTTCGGTGAATGGTTGCAAAGCCCGTGGGCAACGAGCGTTAGCGAAGCGATAGCACACGATAGTGTGCTGTAAAATCCCTATTCCTCAGCCAATTAAAAAGGAATCAATCCGCAAGGATTGGTTCCTTTTTTTAATTTTTATTTTTGTTTTTGTTTTCCTATCTTTTAACGTTTTTAACATACTGTGTTGGGGTTTGACCAAACACTTTTTTAAAACTTCTGATAAGTGTGCAGGTGTCATTAAATCCACAAGTTTCAGCCGTATCCTGCTCGGTGGCTCCGTTTTTAAGCATAGCAACGGCTCGGGATATGCGGTGTCTTAAAATATATTCATTTAGCGTGCTTCCTGTGTAGGTTTTAAAACCTGTCATAAGTGTTGTACGGCCGATATTAAGTCTCCACGCAAGTTCAGACGCGATTATCTTTTCTCCAAAATGTTCGTTTATATAACTCAATGCCTCGGTCACGTAGGTAGGTGCTTCGGGAGAAAGCTCGTTTTTATTAAGTTCAGACATCAACGAAAGCAGATATAAAAGAAGCAGTTTTCGTCTTATCGGATCGGTTTCCGAATTTATTTGATCGGCAATTTCAAGATATTTTTCACTTTGCTCGGCAGTCACCGTAAATATCCTTCCATCCTTACCGAAAACCGACAAAAGACCACCAAAATCTGCCGAAATGGTCTTTATAAATTCGGGAGAAAAAAGCAGATTCACCCTTCTGTAAAGCGTGGAACCATCGCAAGCAATAAAGTGTGGTGTGTTAGGAGAAGTCAACACCAAAAGTTGTTCATCACCTTCTCTTGCGGTACCCGCCAACAGAACCTTTACCTTGCCAGAAAGGATTATGCTTACTTCATAATAATCGTGCATATGGAAATTACCCATATTGGTACTGTAACTCTCTTTATATTCAAGATAAAAATCGTTCCAACTTTTTTTATATTCAAAATTATCACGATCGGTTATCATATTTTCTCACCTCACTTATAAAAAATATCACAAATTTGAATGATTTTCAACTCATTTTTAACTTGTTTTGGCTTTTTAAGGGTATTTCAGTGTAAATCGCTGAACGATTTGCTAATTTTATGTACGATTTTATATTGCTTTTTTTATAATATAAAAGTATAATGAAAGTAAATATAATCTTCAAAAAGGAGAATGTTTATGAATAACAAACCCGTAAAAGTAATTCAGTTTGGAGAAGGTGGCTTTTTGCGTGGCTTTGCCGACTGGATGCTTCAGAAACTTAGCGACATCGGAGAGTTCGACGGAAGCGTTGCCGTTGTACAGCCCATTGCACAGGGAATGTGCGATATGCTTACCGCTCAAGACTGTGTTTATACCCATTTGATTCGTGGCGCAGAGGGTGTTGAGGTTTCTAAAATCGACGTTATTTCCCGTTGCGTAAAGCCCTATGAGAATTTTGAGGAATATTTGAGCCTTGCCGACATTCCCGAGGCACGCTACATCATTTCCAACACTACCGAATCGGGCATTGTGTTTAACGACTCCGATAAACTTACCGATACTCCTCCCGCAAGCTTCCCTGCAAAGCTCACCCTTCTTATGAAGCGTCGTTTTGATAAGGGTCTTAACGGATTTATTCATCTTCCTTGCGAGCTTATTGACCGAAACGGTGACAATCTTAAAAAGACCATTTTGCAGTATGCTAAGCTTTGGAATTTGGGTGATGATTTTGTTAATTGGGTTGAAACCGAAAACGTTTTCTGCAACACCCTTGTTGACCGAATCAACACCGGCTATCCTAAGGACGAACAGCTTGACCTCGGCTATGAAGACAATATGGTAAACACATCGGAATTTTTCCATCTTTGGGTAATCGAAACCGATTTTGACCTTGAAAAAGAGCTTCCCTTTAG
>JAZNEE010000172.1:0-3816 GCA_045588405.1 Acutalibacteraceae bacterium | reverse complement strand
AAATTCAAGCATTATTTTGGTATTTTTTCATTTATAACAGAGGAAATTTAGAATAAATTTTGTTATATTTGCACAAATTTCGACCGTTTTCTTTTTCCTACATCGCCTCAAAACAAGAAAACCGCCTTACTTTTGACGGATAAGGCGGTTTTTCGTTTGATTTAGAACACTTTTAATTAACAGTTGTCGTCACATTGTCCGCAACCACAGCCATTATCGGCATCGCAAGGACGCGGTGGGAAAAAGTCATCGGTTGGGAATTTTATTTTTCTGAAAACATCGCATGGGGTATCTGCCGAGTCGCTGCACTGTTTTTCGGGGATACAGAAATCATATACAGGAATCAGCATTTGCACGTTTCTGATGAGCTGAATTATAGTGAAAAGTCCCAAGGTTACATATACTGTGTTATTGCAACAGGAGGAGGTATCTATTGCACCGCCAACGGCCGAGCATACCTTTGCAGGCACAAATCCGGGAAGGTCGCAACAGCTTTTGGCACAGCCAAGCTTTGCCGAAAGTGCTATTGGGTCAACGCATTGAACAACGCATTTGGGGCTGTTGCCACCCAAAACTGTTCTGCCGCCGCAACCATCATCTGAAATATAATCGTTTGAATAGGTTTTAACGTTACCTTCGCTACCGTAAAGAATAGCCTTTTTGGTGTAGAAGCAAATGCCCTTTACTGTGCAGGGGCAAGTATGAGGTGCCGAGAATGTATCGATGCACACAAGGAAAAAGAAGGTTAAATCACAGGAATAAAAACCGCGGTTAAAGGTTACCTGCTCAACATCTATGTTAACATCGATAACCTCGGCTGATTTGATTCTCACACTGACGGCATTTTCAACCGTTTGTCTGTCCTCGGGTGAAAAATAACAACGAAGATCAGTGATACAATCACGATCACAGCAGGAATCGTAAACCCTTCCCGCGTCAATGCAAACCGCTTCCTTAAATGACGAAGAACTCGTCGGGCAGTTTGTTTTGATATCTGCCATAAAAAACAACTCCCTAAAAAATATTCAGTCAAAGCTCAAGCTTACGGTATGCACATTGTCAGCCGAGGCTTAACTTCTTTAACAATGTATTCATTAGAAGTGCTTTTGGTTACAAAAAAGCCCCATAACCTTTAGGTTACAGAGCTTTAAAAATCAATGGTGATGATGGTGGTGATGGTGGTGGTGATGGTGATGTCCGCCTTCAGAATGGTGTTCAACGTGACAGCATTCCTCGTGACAATGCTCGTTTTCCGTTTCAAATTCTAACGTAACGTGACCGATACCATGTTCGTGCAGTTCGTGGCGGATTTTTTCTTTCATTTCGTGAGCATCTTTGTTGGTCACAACGTGCATGGTGGCGTAATTATTAACACCATCCATACTCCAAATATGAATATGGTGCACATCTAAAACACCTTCAATTTCGCTCAAGTGTTCTTTGATTTCTTCAATATCAATTCCTCCGGGTGTCTTTTCAAGGAACAAATCAAGCACTTCTTTTAAATTTTTAACAGCATTTACGAAAATAAACAACGCCACTGCAATAGATAAAATCGGATCGATGAGTGCAAAATCGGTAAATCGCATAACCACAGCACCAATAAGCACAACTATCCAACCAAGCACGTCCTCAAGCATGTGAAGATTAACTGCTTTTTGATTAAGCGAGTCCCCTTCCCTTGTGAAAACTGCCGCCAAAAAGTTGACCAGCACGCCAACTATTGCAAAAACAATCATTCCGTCATAGTTGATTTGCTTTGGTTCAATTATTCTACCGATAGCGTTATAAACAACAGCTGCCGAGCCAAAAAGCAAAATGAGTGTGGTTATAACACTTCCGATAACCGAATAACGCAAATATCCGTAAGTGTATTTTTTATCGGGTTGCTTTTTGCTTTTCTTTTCGAAAAAGTAAGACATTCCAATACTTGCCGCATCGCCGATATCGTGGATAGCGTCCGACAAAATAGCAACACTTCCGGTGAAAACACCGCCAAAAAACTCAAACACCGAAAATGAAAAATTCAAAATAAAAGCTATGAGTATATTTCTCTCGGTTTTCATAAATCATCACTCCGTTTGTAATTTATTTTACTCATTTACTTAGCGTTTGTCAATTAAAACAAAAGTCAATTTTAATATCAATCTTGTTCTTTAAAGCTTTTAATGTTATTATTTTTTTTACATCGATAAAAAAAGCGTAACACGAAAAGTATCACACGTGTGACGTTTGGTTTCTTGGAATATACCCCGCCTCCCTTTATGATAAACCCAAAGGGAGGTTTTATTATGCTTTGTTCATTAAAGGTTTGAAGAAACCATATATATTTGACAAAAAAGCCCTTTGGGTATATAATGAATGAGTTAAGGTAGGTGCGTATTATGAAAGCATTAATAGAAATTATTAAATCGGTTATATATGGTGTTATTGAAGGTATAACCGAATGGTTACCCGTAAGCAGTACGGGACACTTGATTTTATTTGAAGAATTATTTTGGAAAAATACCGACCCTGCATTTATGGAAATGTTCCGCGTTGTTATCCAACTTGGCGCAATTCTTGCAGTTATCTGTATGTATTTCAGAAAACTCAATCCTTTTTCAACCAAAAAGGATTCGATAGCCAAAAAATCGACCTGGGAAATGTGGTTTAAGGTAATCATTGCTTGTTTGCCGGCCGCTGCCGTTGGACTTCCGTTTGACGATTTGCTCGACAAATATTTTTACAACTTCCCCACCGTCGCAGCAACCTTGGTGATATATGGTATTGCGTTTGTTGTTCTCGAATCGGTCAAACGTCCCGAACCCAAAATAAACGATATTACCGAAATGTCCTACACCACCGCATTGCTCATCGGTGCAATTCAGCTCTTGGCTTTGATTCCCGGCACATCACGTTCGGGTGTTACTATTTTGGGAGCTATGTTGCTTGGTTGTTCAAGAGCAGTTGCCGCAGAATTTTCATTCTTCCTTGCAATTCCCGTTATGTTTGGCGCAAGCCTTTTGAAATGCGCATCTTATGCCAAAGACCTTGCAACGGGCGAAGCCGCAACCTTGGACATTTTACATTGTGCAGTGCTTGCCGTTGGAATGCTTGTCGCTTTCGTTGTTTCGATGTTGGCTATTAAATTCCTCACAGGCTACGTCAAAAAGCGTGATTTCAAGCCGTTTGGATACTATCGTATAGCTTTAGGTATAATACTTATTATATACTTCTTTGCGTTTGTGAGATGAGAAAAATGTTACTTTGTTTTGATATAGGAAACACCAATATTACAATCGGCGGATATAAAGAAAACGACCTCGTTTTCACAGCCCGTCTTGCAACCGATTCAAGACGAACCTCTGACCAATATGCCATTGAAATTCGTGACATTATTCACATTTATAATATTGAACGAAACGAGATAACCGATGCCGCAATTTGCTCGGTTGTACCTACTGTTGGCAGTGCGATTGCAAGAGCAATAAATCAGCTTTTTGGCTTTAAACCCATGACTCTTGGACCCGGTATTAAAACGGGGCTTAATATTAAGATTGATAACCCTGCACAGCTTGGTGCCGACCTTGCCGCAGGAGCTGTGGGCGCTTTGGCAAAATACCCCTACCCTTGCATTGTTATCGACCTTGGCACCGCAACGACCATCAGCGTTGTCGGTAAAAACGGTGAGTTTATGGGCGGTGCTATTGCCGCAGGAATAAAGCTTACACTTGAAGCACTTTCTTCAAAAACTGCTCAATTACCCGTTGTAGGCCTCGAAGCCCCTTCAAAGGTCATCGGTTCAAACACCGTTGACTGTATGAAATCGGGTCT
>JAZNEE010000171.1:0-6704 GCA_045588405.1 Acutalibacteraceae bacterium | reverse complement strand
ATTTAAAAGCTCTGTTCTTTTGAACAGGGCTTTTGTATTTTATATTGTATAAAGGGCAATAATATTTATATAAAGCGTTTAACACCCAAACGGCAACACTATACACGAAAATAAACGACACGTATTGTGACAACTGCTATTAGACTTGTCAAAATCTTTAGTGTATACTACAAACTACCGAGGTGAGTGTTTTAATGAAAGACAAAAAATATAATAAAGATTTAAATGGCATTTACGGTGAACTTGCTGAAATTGTGGGTTATGAAAATGCTGTTGAGATACATAAAGTGTTTCGTGGACAACAGGTGTCTATGCCGTTAGAGTTGTTTAGCAAGGAATATAGAAGAAAAGAAATCAAAAAGAATTTCAACGGAACAAATTACAAACAGCTTGCTCAAAAATTTTGTTGCAGTGAGCGTACAATCAGAAGGGTAGTAAAAGAGATTCAATATGAACAGAAAGAAGTACACTCGTAGGGTTAAGAGATTAAAAAACATAATTGCCGCTTGGTTTTCCAACTTCAAAAAGGAAAACAAAAGTGATGAGGATTATTTGCTTGAACTTAACGAGATGATTGTTGATACAAACCGTCTTGGTAACTGTAAAAACTGCGGAATACTCTTTGAAAAGAAAGGCGATACTTGCCCAAATTGCGGGAAGAAAATAAGTTAATATTCAACAAAAACCACCCAAGCAATGCTTGGGTGGTTTGTTTTCATCTGTATTGTTAGTCAATAAGGAATGTGAGATCTGCATTATCGGGAACTTTTAATATTACGCTGAAGTTTTCGCGTGCCTCTTTCGACCTATCAAGACGGTTGTAGTTCACAACAGCTATTCTCGAATTGGCATCAGGCACCTCACCGAAGCACGGAGAAACGGCATCAATGAATTCTTTATTGAGTTGAGGGTCTTTATATATAGAGTATTGTTCGGATACGGTTTTCTTTATACCGTTGTACAAAGTTATATAGATATTTACGCCGTAGTCATCGGGTTGACTCATTTTTTCTTTTAAGAGTTCGACTGAACCCTTAGAGTTTTGATAGTCGCACAAATAACCTAATGTTAAATTATAAGCTTTAGGCATTTGGTTTGTGAGTGGGAAATCGACATAATAAGTGTTTCCTCCAATGCTGATACTGGATGAAACGTTGCCCAGCTGATAATAATGCTTGACGTTTGTATCGTTGGAAACTATGCCGGGCTTGCTATAATAGATTTCCATATTACGTGCATTATTAGCTATTGCGTACCACTCGCTGAATGGCATGGCATTGATATCACTTATAAATGCATCCATAATCGATTTGTGTTGTGCTGCGGTCAGTTCCACGTCGGCAATATGGATATTAATGTTTGAGTGTATAGCATTTTCGAAAATGTTGTTTATGTCGTAAATACCTTTGACATATTCATTTTTATCAAGCAATTCGCCCATTTTTGCATAATCTTCCGGGTTGAGATATAATCTGCGGTACTTTTGGGTTAAACCGCTTTTAAAAGAAACGGTTATAACCTTGTGACCTACCGAACGCAAATCTCCTTGGTTGAATGCTTTTCGGTTTTCAATATAAACATTGCTTAGAAATTCTTCAAGCTCATCGTCGGCAATATTTAAGTTACTCATCTTTTTGCTAAAGTAGTTTCCGGCTGTTGAATCATCATAAATCTTTACACTTTTAACCGATTCGGCGGTAGGTGTGTAGTTATATTCAATGTTTTCAATAACGATTGCAGATACGATTATGAGAATGTTTGCAACAAAAAGAATCCAGAGCGAAGGGAGACTTTTAAGCATATTTTTAGCTTTTTTTGTAGTTATAAGCTCGTAAAGTAAATAGGCTATGATTGCTAAAACGTAGAAAACGACTATAGGGAAAATGTCGTTGATACCATCGAAATCAAGGTCGCAAATGAGTGATATTGGAACAAAGCACACGATAAGAGAAACAATGATGCGAAGTGATGCTTGAACATATTTGTTGATAGCACTCAAAGATGCGGCTTCGCTTTTGCGACGTTTAAACAATATTGCACCGACAATGAGATATGCAACACCCAGAATTAAGGTATATAGTATGGCGGGTACTGAGGCCATATCCTCATTCATTTCATCTACACCATAAATAGAACCTATAAATGCGGCAAACAAGAGATTTAAAGAAGATGAATCTCCGTTTCCGAAAACCGACGGGAACAAAGAAGAGTGTGAGCAAAGGCTATCAAAGAACATTATAAATATACGGGGCAAGAACAAAATCAAGCAGGTGACAATAACGGTGTTGAAAACGGTGCCCGTAAGACTTGCGGATATAGCGAAGGCGCCCATTATAAGAAGAGCTATCGCAATAATTCCCGGCAGGATGTATAGCACTGACATAAAGTTTACGGCATAAAATTGAGGCATCAAAAGGAATCCTATAACCGAAACAAGAGTTGAAACCAATATCGCCACCAAGGTCCATGAAAAGGCGGCAAGGACAAACGTGGTATAAACACATTCTCTCGTAAACGGGATGGAGTGCCAAAAATCAGAAGCCGAACGTTTGGTTAAAAAGCCGAACAAGGTGAACATCAAAAGGGGCACCGCTAAAAGAGGAATGATAAAAATCAATGGATTCATTTCCAACAAGCCAACGGTGGTTATGGTGTATTGACCCAGCATTCTGTTTTTGGTTTCTGAGGCGCTTATAAGGAAACCTATAACAACAATTACTGACTGTACACTCATTAAAGCGGTGAACAACCCGCCAACAAGCGCAGTTCTGCGTAAAGAGTCGAGGTAAAGTCCAAAATCAAATAACTTGCGTTTCATTTTTGCACCTCCGTTATATCGTCGAAACTGTATCCCAAGGCTTCCATTTCATAGGTGAACACTTCTTCAAGACTTAAAGGCAGAACATCAAGCAACGCAGGGGAAAGAGCGTTAAGCTTTGCTTTTGTAGCCTCACGGTTGCCGCGAACAATAAAGTTAGCAACACTTCCTTTTTTAGAATAGGAAAGCATTTCTATGCCTTGGAATTTCGATTTGTCATATTCTCCCAAAAAGGCAATTTGCACCTTGAAAAGCGAGGTTTTAAGGTCACCGACATCACTTTCAAGCACAAGTCCGCCTTTGTGCAGCAGTGCTAACTGGTCACAGGTGTCTTCAAGCTCACGTAAGGAGTGAGAGGTTATAACAGCGGTGGCATTTCGCTCAGCGACGTCGTCACAGATGATTTTTTTAACAAGCGTTCTCATAATAGGATCGAGTCCGTCAAAGGTTTCATCAAAGAATATATACTGTGGCTTTGATGAGAGTGTAAGAATTGTGGCTGCCTGACGGCGCATACCCTTCGAAAAGGTTGCTACATTGCGTTTGGGGTCAAGACCGAAGGCGTGAGTAAGCTCGGTATATCTTTGCATATCAAAGTTGGGGTATACTGCTTTATAAAGCGAAGCCATTCTGTTCATCGAGGCGCCGTGCAAGAAAAACAACTCGTCGGGTACGAGAATTATTTTGGATTTCACATCGGGATTTTCAAAAATTTCTTGGCCGTCTAAAGTAACATTACCATTGTCGGCTTTATAAACACCGCTGACAATTCTCAAAAAGGTGGATTTGCCCGCACCGTTAGAGCCAACCATTCCATAAATGCAACCGTCGGGTATGGTGCAGGAAAGGTTGTTTATAGCGGTGAAGTTATCAAATGTTTTGGTTAGATTCTTAACCTCTATCATAATGTGCTCCTTTCATCGTAAATAGATTCGATAAGTGCAATAAGCTCCGATTTCGGTGTCCCTGCAAGCTTTAACTCCAAAATTACTTTTTGTAAATCGTTTATATTATCTCTTTTGGCATTGCCGATAATATCAGCGGCGTTTTCGGATATAAAGCATCCTTTTCCGGGAACCGAAAAAATAATTTTTCTTGAGTCAAGATCGGAGTAGGCCTTTTGAATTGTGTTGGGGTTGACGGCAAGCGACACCGACATTGCTCTAACCGACGGCAGCTGTTCGCCGGGCTTTAATACGCCTATGAGAACGTATCGTTCAATTTGTTCAATAAGTTGCTCATAAACGGGTGTCCTTGAAAAAGCATCAACTGAAAACACAAAATCAACTCCTTTCACAACTGTATTAGTACGGATAGTACAGTTGTAATATAGCACACGAAAAGTGGGTTGTCAAGAGGGTGGGAACAATTTTGGATATTTTTTTACATACAAAAACATTTTCGCGCTTCAACAGTTTTTGTCACAAAGCAATAATATTAAATTTTAAATGGCAGTTATTTGTGCAATAAATCTCTTGACAAACGGTATAAAAAGGACTAAAATTTGGTGGTTGAATTTTCAGTTTGGGAGATTGATAAAAATGCAGATGCTTTTAAGCCTTTCTGTGGCGCTTTTTGCAGGACTTATGCTTTCGCGTGTTGCCAAGCTTTTGAAATTGCCTGCTGTTACCGCATATCTTGTTGCAGGTATTTTGGTTGGCCCTTATGTGCTTGGTGCTTTTGGGGTAGAAGGCCTTGGCTTTACAAGTATGGAAAATATTAAAACCTATAAGCTTTTGTCCGACGTTGCTTTGGGCTTTATTGCTTTCTCTATTGGTAACGAGTTTCGCTTGTCTCAGCTTAAAAAGACAGGCAAGCAAGCAACAATAATTGGTATTTTTCAAGCTGTTGCAGCAACCGTTTTGGTTGATGCAGCGCTTATCGGACTTCATTTTCTTATGCCCGAAAAATTGCCGTTATCATCGGCGATTGTGCTTGGTGCGGTCGCTTCGGCAACTGCTCCTGCAGCAACCTTGATGGTTGTAAGGCAGTATAAATCCAAAGGCCCTCTTACCGATATCCTTTTGCCGATTGTTGCATTGGATGATGCTGTTGGTCTTGTGCTTTTTGCTATATCGTTTGGTGTTGCAAGAGCTATCGAAGGTGGTACCGCAAACATTCTTTCCATAATCGTTGAACCGATTTTAGAGGTTGTTTTGTCGCTTTTACTTGGTCTTGTTATGGGCCTTTTGTTTAGCTATTTTGAAAAATTCTTCCATTCAAGATCAAAGCGTCTTGCAATGTCGGTAACCTTTGTTCTTTTAACCGTTGCACTTTCGATGATCAGTTTTGAAATTCCCGGTACCCACATCCACGTTGCATTCTCGTCCTTGCTTGTTTGCATGATGCTCGGTACTGTATTTTGTAACGTGTGTGATTTTTCAGAAGAACTTATGGACAGAATCGACCGTTGGGTTGCCCCGATATTCATTTTGTTCTTTGTAATAAGCGGTGCAGAACTTGAACTTAGTGTATTTAAGGATCTGTTCATTGTGCTTATCGGAATGGTCTATATTATCGTTCGTTCGGCAGGAAAATACTCAGGTTCGTTCCTTAGCGCAAAGGCGGTTAAGTGCGACGATAATATTGTTAAATATTTGGGTGTCACTCTTTTGCCCCAGGCAGGTGTTGCACTTGGTATGGCAATTAAAGCCGAAGCGTTGGGTGAGGCAGGCCATATCGTTGCCAATATAACATTGTTCTCGGTTCTAATCTATGAGCTTGTTGGTCCTTATCTTACCAAGATCGCTCTTACAAAAGCCGGCGAAATCAAGCCCGAGGGCAAGACGAGTGCCAGAGGTGTTCACGAAGGACGCGCAAAAAACAGTTGACATAATGTTGCTTATATGCTAAAATGCAAGCGGTAAAGAACCGCTTGCATTTTTTGTGCATTACCCGATAACGGGTTGCAAATATATGAACTGTACCCTAAAAAAGGGACAGTATCGGAGGAATGAATTTGTATGAAAAATCAAAAAGCAGGAACCAAGGTGGCAATACTCGGTGTGTTTGCCGCTGTCATCGTAGTTTTGCAGTTACTTAGCTACGTTGTCAAAATAGGTACGTTCAATCTGTCACTAGTGCTTATCCCGATAGTTTTGGGTGCGGTGCTGTACGGTGCCAAGATCGGTGCTATGCTCGGCGCGATATTCGGCGCGGTGGTAATTGTTTGCTGTGTTACCGGTCTTGACGGCGGAGGATATATTCTTTTCTCGGCAAACCCGTGGCTCACATCGCTCATTTGTCTTTTAAAGGGTGCCTTGGCAGGCTTTGTCGCAGGGCTTATAGGTAACAGCAAATTAAGACAAAATAAGCCTTATTTGGCGGTAATTTTGGCGGCTCTTGCGGCTCCTGTTGCCAATACAGGACTTTTTTGCGCGGCTACGTTAGTTTTCTTTAAGGATATTCTTAACTCTTGGGCAGGCGGTACCGATCTGATGCTTTATGTTATTACCGGTCTTATCGGAGTGAACTTTATTATCGAATTTGTTATCAACGCTGTTGCGGCACCTGCACTTTTCAGAGTGACCAAAGCGGTCAAGAAAATTTAATTACTCATTAGGAAACGGTACATAGGGTGCTGTTCATAGAAAAGCGAAAGACACTACGCACTTGAAGTGAGTGCATAGTGTCTTTTTTGCGTATTTACGGACAGATTCTTCGGTCGTTCCTCCCTTAGAATGGTAAAAACATATAAATTGATGTGTCATTCTGAACGAAAAATCTTAAATCATTTGTTTTTATTGTAAATTATCTTTAATCCGTCGAGCAACAAATTATCGTCGAGGATTATTTTGTGGTCGCAGAAATCAACCACCGTGGGAGCAAGACCGCCTGTGGCTACAACCGTCATATCACAACCCAGTTCACGTTCAATCCTTGTGAC
>JAZNEE010000170.1:0-4921 GCA_045588405.1 Acutalibacteraceae bacterium | reverse complement strand
CATTATGCATAAATTCGGGATAAGTGGCTTTTACATCTTCCTGAACACGATCCTGTTCGTGCTCACACCATACAAGTACTCTGATCATAGTTATTCACCTTTTTAAATATAGATATAATTGATTACCGATGATAGGTAATTCTGATTAATTATATTATAACATGTATTTTTTGAAAATACAAGATATTAATTTAATTCTTGTGAATGTCTTTGCGTTAATGATAACGGGGGATCTCCTCTGGTATCAATGGGGAGAATAGCATGAGACGGCGGGTATCATTGACAAAAAACGAAAATTGTTATATAATTAACTAAATAATGATTGGAGAGATTTATGGATATTGAAGTAAACTATAAAAACAAAAAACGCTACAACACAGCAAGGTACCCTTTGCATCAAACAAAGTTCTGGACGTGGCTTATTTGGTTCTTATCAAAAATAATGATAAAAGGCAAAGATTATAAGGTTGAAAAGATAGGTTGTGAGAATTTAAAACCACCCTATTTTATGCTTAGCAACCACATGCACTTTATCGATTTTGAACTGGCAGCCATGGCAACATATCCACACCCTGTCAGCAACGTTGTAAATATCGATGGTTATATAAACAAATTCTTTTTGCTTGAATGGATTGGTGCCATTTGCACAAGAAAATTCACAATGGATTTGCACCTTATAAAATCCATCAAAAAAGTTCTTTCTCGCGGTGATATTCTTGGAATGTATCCCGAAGCAAGATACACCCCCGCAGGCACCTTGGCTTATTTGCCCGACTCTTTAGGCAAATTGGTTAAATCCTGCAAGGTTCCCGTTGTTGCCGTTGTTCACAGAGGTAATCATCTTTATGCGCCGTTCTGGAATTTCAGAAACAAACGCAAAGTACCTTTCCACACCACCTTCAAACTTATCTTAACCGTTGAACAGCTTGAAAAAATGTCGGTTGCCGAAATCAACGAGGTACTAAAAAAAGAACTATCTTACGACGATTACCGCTATCAAAAGGATAACAACATTCTCATTAAAGAGGACTATCGCGCCGAAGGACTTCACAAGGTGCTTTATCAATGTCCTCATTGTAAAGCAGAAGCTAAAATGGACTCAAAAGGTGCCGAAATCTTCTGTACCGAGTGTGGCAAGCGTTGGGTTTGGCACGAAAACGGAAATTTAGAAGCATTAAACGGTGAAACCGAGTTTGACCATATTCCCGATTGGTTTAATTGGCAACGCTCAGAGGTTAAAAAGCAGATTGAAAACGGCGAATATGAGTTTTCGGATGAGGTTGACGTTTTATCACTTCCGAGGGTTTACAGATATATCCCCTTAGGCAAAGCAAAACTTACCCATGATATTAAAAACGGATTCACGTTAGAAGGTGTTTACCGCGGTGAAAAATATCACATCAACCGTTCACCGATCCAAACAAACAGCCTGCACGTTGAATATGATTTTGCACCCTTCAAAAAGAAGGATTGCATCGATATTTCCACGGAAAACGATTCATTCTACTGTTGCCTTTCAAAGCCCAATATGGTAACAAAGCTTGCGTTTGCAACCGAAATTTTATATGAAATGAATGCAACAAAAAAGAAAGAGGTTGCAAAATAATCCTACTGCATCAATTAACAATACACAAAAAACCGTAGCTCTAAATAAGGGCTACGGTCTTTTTTTAATAGTACAAATATTTGTAAAAATAAGGATACGCGTTTATAAAATCTTGCAAATCGTCTCGGGATTTGGAGCCCGGGTCGTTGATTGTGAAGTTGGAGGCTTTTAGTGTGTCGCCACCCTTATACCCCGTCACAACAACCCAATGCTGTCCGCCATATTTGTTTTTAAGACCTACAACAACCGGTCTACCCGATTTCAAAATATCATAAAACTTGGATAAATAGCTCGAAATCGAAGTGACTGCCGTGTAATTGCTTGGCCAATAAACACTTCCCGACGATGTGTATTTAAGTTTCTTAGCCATTGCATCGGGATAAATTGTTGTACCCGTTCTGTAAGACTCGGCCATTGCAAGCGAGGTTGTCACACAGCCGATATCGGCCATTGTTTTTCCCGAACTACCGAGTTTAACATTGGCCCAACGGGAATCGGTCTGTTTAAAAGACGGCACGTTAAGCTTAATTTCAGAATATTTTATGTCCTTTTTTAAGTATTTTGAACTAACATAACCTATTTTACTGCCGTAAAACAAAACCTTACTCCAACCATTCGATTCTGACAAAACAAGCACCGTATCGCCTTTATACAGCACGTCGATAAGCTTTTGGTCGCTTCCTGCACCGTTTCTGACATTCAAGTGTCCTGATGTCACGTTTACGGTTGCTTCCTCGGAATCAACCAAGGTGATATAATCAGCGTGGCAGTAGCCGAATTTATTATCGGCATACTCAACCCTCCACCAATCACCCGTTTTTTCCAAAAGGGTCAGGTGAGAGCCGTTGTAAACACTTTTTATAACCGAAGCGTTTTTTTGGGGTGCAGTTCTGACGTATAGAGTTCTTGTCGACACCGTTACCCTACCCGCTTTTGTTGTCACCTCGGCGGCATCGGCAGAAAGCGGTGAGAAAACAAATAACGAAAGACAAACAAAAAGAGTTAATATAACTGATAGTGTTTTTTTCATTCATTTCTCCTTTGAAATAGACTTTGCGCGCAAGAATATTATACCTTATACGCCAGTAATTTTGAATACTCCAAATTGTGGAATAAGCATTCATTAAGCCCCAACATCTTTCAAAGGTTAAAATAAGGCAAAATAAAAAACGCTGTGGATATCCACAGCGTTTTTGTTTGAATTAATTAGTCTGCTACGTAAGGAAGCAATGCAACAGTACGTGCACGCTTGATAGCAGTGGTAAGCTCACGCTGATGAGCAGCGCAAGTGCCGGTTACACGGCGAGGAAGAATCTTTGCACGCTCAGAAACAAATTTACGGAGCTTTGCAACATCCTTGTAATCGATGAACTCTGCACGATCAACGCAGAAGAAACAAGCCTTCTTGCGGGGTTTACGGTGCATAGGTCTTTCGTTCTTTTCCATTTAAGGCAACCTCCTTTAATAAAGTTAAAGCATTATCGCTTAAAATCAAAAATTAGAACGGCAAATCGTCGTCCGATGCGATTTCGGCAAAATCACCCGAATCGCTGTTCGAGAAAGACTGAGGAGCAGCGGGAGCTGCATCAGAAGCAGCAAAACCTGCGTTGCCACCGTTTTTAGGCTCTACAAAGTGAACGTTATTAGCAACAACTTCATAAGAAGTACGGTTGTTACCGTCCTTGTCCTGATAACGGTTCATACGCAAAGAACCTTCAATAGCAATACGCTGACCTTTGGTGAAGTAGCGAGTGATAAACTCGGCTGTCTGTCTCCAAGCAACAATATTAACAAAATCAGTCTGTCTCTCTTCTCCCGATTTATAACCGCGATCAACCGCGATAGAAAATCTTGTCACAGCAATGTTATTGTTGGTGTGACGAAGTTCGGGATTGTCAGTAAGTCTTCCTATAAGAATAACAACATTCATTAGTTTTTCTCCTCTGACTTATTTTGCAATAACCATAACGCGAAGAACACCATCGGTAATCTTAGCTACACGGTCAAGCTCTGCGGGGAATGTGGCAGCAGCTTCGAAATTTGCGATTACATAGTAACCTTCTGCCTCGTCGTTGATGAGATATGCCAAACGGCGCTTACCCCAATCGTCAACGCTTTCGATGGTACCGTTCTCTGCGATAAGAGCCTTGAACTTCTCAACAAGAGCAGCAGTAGCCTCTTCACCGTTAGCAACAGAGAAAACCATCATTGCCTCATACTTGTTATTAACCATACGTTTACACCTCCTTATGGACTTTTGGACCTGTCTCTTTGACAGGTCAAGGAGCTATGACACAATATTTGCCATTAGCCTAAGTATTATATCAAAGTCAATCCTTAATGTCAAGAACTTTTTTAATTATATTAACGTTTTAAAGTCTATCATATTCTTCTTTGATTTTAAGAAAATCCTCAAAGGCTTCGGGCTCTTGCAAAGGGTTTCGAAGCAAGGCCGACGGATGAAATGTACCCATAAACTTTATACTGCCCTTTTGTATCCAAATTCCATGTTGCTTGGTCACCTTGAAATCAGGGTCGATAAGTCGGCAAGCTGAAATTCGTCCTAAACAAACTATCATTTTAGGTGAAATAAGTTTGACCTGCTCGCGAAGATGCTTTATACAAGTTTCGGTTTCGGTTTGTTCGGGGTCACGGTTTTGTGGCGGACGGCACTTGACCATATTTGCAATATAAACATCATCTCTGTTAAGGCCTATTGCCAAAAGCATTTTGTCAAGCAACTGCCCTGCCTTGCCCACAAAAGGTCGGCCGGTATTATCCTCGGTTTCGCCGGGGCCTTCACCGATAAACATAAGCTTTGCGTTTTCGTTGCCCTCACCGAAAACAACGTTAGTTCTTGTTTGGCACAGTTTACACTCTTTGCAATCAAGACATTTTTGCTTTAATTCGTCAAGCGTCATTCGTTTCACCCCTTTATGTTAAATATTATACAACAAATATAACCTTTTTCAACATAAAAACCGTTAATAGCACTTGAAAAATTTTAGTTATGTGTTAAAATAGTAACGAAAACAAATTTAAAGGAGTTTTTTATTATGGCAAAAGATTTTATTGTTGAAATTTCAGCACGTCACGTTCACGTTTCTAAAGAGGCTTTGGAGACTCTTTTCGGTGCAGGCTATGAGCTCACCCCTAAAAAAGATCTTTCTCAGCCCGGTCAGTATGCTTGTGAAGAAAGAGTTACCGTTGTTGGCCCCAAGAAGGAGCTTGCAGGTGTTTCTATCTTAGGTCCCACACGTCCTGAAACTCAGGTTGAACTTTCCGCTACCGATGCTCGTTCCATCGGCATCAAGG
>JAZNEE010000169.1:0-2899 GCA_045588405.1 Acutalibacteraceae bacterium | reverse complement strand
GATTGTCCTGCCACCAAAATCAAAGATATATCTTCTTTTTTAGGGTCATAAGGACGATTTGATTTAAACTTTTCTACTGTGTGTGATTTAACCTTGATTTCCAACACTGCTTTATCATCTGCCTTATCGGTATTTTCGGTTGCCGATGCTGTATCTGCACCGTTTGTCGATGCTGTATCTGCATCGCCGCCTTTATCTTGACCGCAAGCAACAGCCGAAAACAGCAAGCAGAAAACCAAAAGCATTAAAACTAATTTTTTCATTGCAATTACTCCTTTTTTGTATGCTGGTACTATAATACAATAACTTTAAAATCAAGTCAACATTTTTTATTTATACATATCTGTAATTTGCTTGGCTTTTTGGGCAAGGTCTTGCTTTAAGGAGTCCGGGCTTAACACCTTAACGTCACCGCCAAACTGCATAAGCCAACCTATAAGACCCTCGCTGATCAGAGCATCGGCACCAAAGCGGAAAACTCCGTTGGGTTTATCAAATCTTATAAATATTCCGTTGCCGAATCGGTCGATGATTTTATCGTAAAGTTCTAATTTACACTCTAAATCAATTCTGCATTTTTCTCCACCGAACATATTAAAAGCCTTGCGGGCATAATCGGCGGTATCAAACCTTTGACTATATTCCGAAACCTCGCTGAAATGTCTCCACGGCACACGCGCCGAAGCAACTTTCTCGATTCTATCAACCCTCAAATGCATAAGATTATCGTATTTCGGGTTGTTACCTATAAGATAATAACGGTCGTTTTCCCACAAAAGAGCATAAGGGTTGACCGTAATCTCCTTTACCGACTTGTTGACGCCTCTTTCGGTTAAAACACTTTTTGCATACTCGATTTTTACAGCCTTGCGGTTGGTTATAGCTTCGTTCAACTTTTCAATTATGCTGTAAACCTCATCGTTTTCACTTTTTGCACGGTTTTCAATGCAAACCCTCGAAGCCAGTTCCTTAGCCTGATGAACGCTGACAAGACCTTGAAGCTTTGTAACAAAACTTTTAGTCTGTCCTTTAGGAATAAAGCCTGCCGATAAAACAGCATCAATCAAAAGACCGACCTCAGGCATAGAAAACTCGCGTGACTCGAGATAATAACCTCGGTTGTTGCCACCGCTGAGACCAATTTGGTAACCCAATTCTCTTAAAATCTCAATATCGTCGTAAATCGCCTTGCGTTCGGCGTTTATACCTTCGTTTTTGAGCAAATCCAAAAGTTCCGAGGCGGTTAAAGAGTGGTTTTCATCACTGTTTGTTTCAAGTAGTTTTAAAACACATAAAACTCTTGCTTTTCTACCCAATTCCATTATCTCAAATCCTCCAAAGCCTTTTTTAATTCATCTTTGGTAAAAAGCGAATTTAATGCCGTGAGCAGTTGCGATACCGACATTCCCGTAGGCAGTAGAAGTTTCTTTTCGAGCAGTTTTCGTTTCTCGCTACTGTTTTCTCCGCCTATAAGTCCATATTCAAACAGGTCACTTCGGGTTATATTACCCTTTTGCCCTGCCTCTTCCGTTCCGTCAATCGAAACACCCGCTTTTTTAAGCGCATCGGTTATAACCTGCTCGGACAGTCCTTCCACACCGAGCAAGCCTTGTGCCGAAACTTGATTCTTACGCTTTTCCTTGCCCTTGATTTCAGGCACAAACACGTTTTTTATGTATTGGGGGTCACAAAGTCCTGCTACATGCCCCCTTATCATAAAACCGGCCGAATCGCTGTCGGTTAAAATAATAATGCCTCGTTTTTCGGCAACGCGACGAATCATATCGCACTTTTGCTTATCCTTAAAGATACGAAAACCGTCGGTCACGATTATTTCGGCATCGATAAAATTCGAAAGCTTGATTTTATCATATTTGCCTTCAACAATAACCGCCTCGTTAAGGTGTATCATAGCCTACCTCTTGCCACAATGGCCAAATCAACAATAACCTTTTCAAGCAAGGTTCGGTTATCACTTCGGGTGCTTTTCATCAATTTGTCACACTCGGCAAGCAGTTTGACCGATTTCACTATTTGCACGTCGCTGAGTTTTGATAAACTGCGTTCGGCTTCACGAAGTCTGAAAGCAGTGTTGTAATATCCAAGCTCTTTTGCAACGTCATCGGACCTTTTGCCCGAGGATCTTATGACGTAAGCTCTGTATATATCAACGTAGGCCGATGCCAAGCACATTAAAATATACTGCGGATCGGTGTTCATATATAAAAGGTCATCAAGTATTTTATAGGCTTGCTTCAAATCTCCGCTGAGCACCGCTTTGGAAACGTTATAAACCGAAGCCTCGGTCGAACGTGAACAAACCTTGTTTATTTCATTGACGGTAATACTACCTCCGTCACCGACGTAAGCACACAGTTTTTCAAGCTCGTTTATAAGTGTGCTCAAATCGTCCGAGCAGGTTTCAACCATATATCTAGCCGCAGCCGGTTCTAATTTACATTGCCTTTTAGCAGCGCCAAGCTGCAACATTTTTGTGATTTCGGCAACCGTTTTGCGTGAAATATTGCAAACAGTACCGCCTATTTCATCAACAACACCAAAAAGTTTTGAAAACTTATCTCCCGGCTTTTTAGGGTTGATTTCAACCGTTTCAAAATAAAGTATGAGAATTGAAGTCTGCGGTATATCCTTAATACAGGTGAATAGTTTTTCGGTTTCGGCCGACGTTACCTTGTCAACGGGATAATCGCAAAGAGTGACCACCCTTAAAGGACTCATCATAGGAAATGCCACAACAGCATCGTAAACGTCCTGCATTTTAACGTTACCATCAAACTGCGCAACGTTAAACTCAGGGAATTCGGTAACAGCAGAAGAAACAATGCTTTTAACGTAATGCTTTATCATATAATGCTCGTCACCGAACAAAACGTAAACG
>JAZNEE010000168.1:0-2653 GCA_045588405.1 Acutalibacteraceae bacterium | reverse complement strand
GGAGGTTTCACTATGAAATTTTGTGAAAAATGCGGGAAAGAATTATTTGATGAAGCCGTAATATGCGTTGGATGTGGATGCGCGGTTGATGGATATAACAAACAATTTTTTGCGAGTTTAACCGAGCACAATGATAATTCTGTGCTGTACGCATTTTATCGTTAAAATCAGCTGAAAGGATAAATCCAAAATGAAAAAATTAATTGCAGTTATGCTCACGCTTGCTTGCCTTTTAGGTCTTGCTTGTGGATGCGGAGAAAACAAAGCCGATAACAGTTCTAAATCTGATACCGAAAGCACCTCATCTAAAGAGGTTGAGAAAGCCAAGGTATGGTTACCTGGTGGGCTTAAATTCGGAATGACGTATAACGAGTTGGCAGATGCCCGAGTGTTCAAAGGCAAGCTTTTAGATGACAAAGCCAACAACGGATACCTCTTTTCTGAATACTTTCCGGAGGAAGAAATCACAAGTTTTTATTCCTCTGAAGCAGAACCGAGCTACTGTTCGGTGATTTATTATTTTGATAAACAACAAAAGTTTTATTCCATTAATATGTTAGTTTCTCTGGAAACCGAAGCTGATTTGGAAGACCTGTTCAACAACGTCGGTGATTATTACACAGATTTGACCAAAGTTGATCCCAAGTTCACTGAAAACTTTGTTTATGATGATTTTGGATCAATGGAATATGATTGGAATACTTCTGAAATGAAGGTAAATATCCGTGCTTCAGTAATGGGTTCGTCATATGATGTATATGTTAAAATAACCGACCCAAAATATAAAGTGCCCGAAATTTGATGTATAGTGGGACGTATAATAGTCAGCAAAAGCTAAGCCAAAAAGAAAAACCATCCTTTCGGATGGTTTTTTTGTTTGTGTTAGATTGAGATAGTCCAATAAAATTTGCGGTTGGAGGTGGGGAAGTCGGTCAAAACGCCATGCTCGGGGTCGTAAAATACGCCGTCGAAATATAAAGACCAGTGCCAGCACCTCGGCGTTTCAAGGCTTAAAAGACAAACCTTTGGCAGATCTTGTTTAGAAAAAGCCTGCTTTCTGTTGCGGTCGAACATTATTCCGTAATGCTCTAATGCAAAAAACATCTGCTTCAAATCGGTTTCGCGGTCGGTTCCGACAAGGGCGATTATTTCATCCACCGTTTTGTCTGCAAGCATTGCAAGCACAGCCTGACCGCATTGCAAATCGGTTGGCTCTTTTATATAGGTGGGTTTAACGGTTATGGGCATTGTTTTTATTATCTCCATTCTCTGAGCCTGTTTGACGATTGCGCAAACTTTTAAAAAAGGTTTTTAAAAGTTCGGAGCAAGGCTCTTCATCAATTCCTGCCCACACCTCGCATTTTTGCCCAAAATCGCAAGAAAACATATTTGTTTTCGAATCACAGGCGCCCATCGAAGGGTCAAATGCGCCATAGGTCAGCTTTGAAATTCGAGAGCTGATAATCGCGCCTGCACACATGGGGCAAGGCTCTAACGTGACGTAAAGCTCGCAGCCGTCAAGCCGCCAGGTGCCCAAATTTTCACAAGCGTTATGAATAGCCTCGATTTCAGCGTGGCCCAAAGCGCTGTGTTTTTCTTCGCGTCGGTTAACACCGGTGGCTATTATCTTGCCGTTTTTAACAATCACAGCGCCAACAGGGATTTCACCGCTTTGACCGGCCTTTTCGGCAAGCAAAAGGGCTTCCTTCATATATTTGTTCATTTCAACACCCTTTTAATTTGTTTTTCTGTTAAAGGAACTGAGTCGCAAAAACACTAATGCCCGAAATTACAAAGAAAATGATAATTGCAACCGAGGACGAAAACTGTCCAAAATCGGTTTTTGAACTTTCGCTGTTTTTACTACAAAGTTTGAAAGCATCTTTGTCGGATAGCACGAGCATAATAAAACCGCAAATGCCGATAAGCAGAAGCACGGCAAGATAGAGCATCATAGTAAGCTGGGAGGTTAATGGGTTCATTCCACGGGTGGCGAAATCAAGAATAACCGAAAATGAATTGTTGATACCGTGCAAAACCATCGCAGGGATAATCGATTTGCAATAAACGGTTGCGTATCCCAAAGCGAGACCAACACCGAAAGCAAAAGGAATTTGTTGCAGGTTGCCGTGAAGCAGACCGAAAACAAAAGCCGAAACTAAAATTGCCGTACCGTCGTTCATATATTTGCGAAGCGCGCCCAAAACAATTCCTCTGAATGCAAATTCTTCAAGTAATGCAGGCATAACTCCCACACAAAGCAGGCTTATAACAAACGATTTCCAATCGGTGCCAAACTCAACCATCGAGGTTTGTGAACTTTTGCCTGTAAATTGCAGTACAAAGGATGAAAGCAGGCTGCTTGCATAGTTGCTGATCGAGCAAATTCCAAGGCCGAGCATCAAAACAGAAATAAATTTTGATGGATCGGTTTTCTTAAAACTTATGGTATCACTCCATTTAAGGTTCAGCATTTTTGAGGTTATCAAAAACGGAAACGTGAAGCAAATCACCGAAATTCCTGCCGATAAAATATAATTCACGTTGGGATCGGCAAAAAAAGGACGTGCTGCTTGTTCGCCAAGAATGGCAGTCATCAAAACTACAAAAATTCGGGTAACAACAAACGAAATGGCGCTGAAAAGGCAAAGGG
>JAZNEE010000167.1:0-4535 GCA_045588405.1 Acutalibacteraceae bacterium | reverse complement strand
AGGGAACACAAGGAAGTTGTTGGCATAGTTGGACACTGTGTTGGAAAATATTTTGTCTACGATTCAGAGGAAGAATTGGAAAAATTGGCAATTTCAGGCAAAGTTGCCCCCGATGAGCACGTGGTTGCGGTGTCGCAAACTACATTTAATCAAGAACTTTGGAAAAAGTGTCAAAAAAATATAAAAAAACTATATACAAATGCAAAAATTTTTGATACAATATGTAATGCTACTTCAAAAAGGCAAGAAGAAGCAAAAGAATTGGCAGAGCTTTGTGATGTGATGGTGGTCGTCGGAGGACGACATAGTTCCAACACAAGAAAGCTTGTTCAGGTGTGTTCCGAAGAGTGTCCCCGAACATTGTTTGTGGAAACCTCGGTTGAACTTTGTGCCGATGATTTTACAGATGCTCGTCTTGTTGGAGTTGTGGCCGGTGCTTCAACACCGTCCGGTATAATAAAGGAGGTTTTAAAAACCATGGCAGACATTTTGACACCTGTGACAGAACAGGAAATTAACGATGAAATGACTTTTGAGGAGATGCTTAACGCTTCCGAAAGCAGTTCAAATACAGACCAGAAGGTAAAGGGCATTGTACTCGCAGTCAACCCGACTGAGGTACAGGTCGACATAGGCAGAAAACACACCGGCTATGTCTCAGCCGCAGAGTTTTCTTCTGACCCCAACGTAAAGCTCGTTGAAGCTGTTAAGGTTGGCGATGAGCTTGATCTCATTATTATGAGAACAAACGACCAGGAAGGCACTGTAATGCTTTCCAAAAAGCGTTTCGACGCTATTGCAGGCTGGGATAAGGTTGTTACAGCTAAAGAAAACGGCGACGTTGTAAGCGGTGTTGTTTCCGACGTTGTTAAGGGCGGTATCGTAGTGTTCTACGAAGGCACCCGTGTATTCATCCCTGCATCTCAGGCAACCCTTTCAAGAAACGATGATTTAGAGGCTCTTAAAGGTACCACTATGAGCTTCCGTATTATAGAAATTGGTCAGCGCCGCCGCGTTATCGGTTCGGCTAAGAAGGTTCTTCTCGAACAGAGAAATGAGCAGCAGGCTGAGTTCTGGAACAGCGTAGCAGTTGGCGATCGCTTCACCGGTACTGTTAAGTCTCTCACCGGTTACGGCGCATTCGTAGACCTTGGTGCTGTTGACGGTATGGTACATATTTCCGAGCTTTCTTGGGAAAGAATCAAGCATCCTTCCGAGGTTGTTAAGGTTGGAGATACCCTCGAGGTTTATGTTAAAGCTATCGACGCTGAGAAGCGTAAGATTTCACTTGGCTATAAGAAGGCTGACGAGAATCCTTGGGAAATCTTCAAGGCAAAATATGCAGTTGGCGACGTTGCAAAGGTAACAATAGTCAGCATGACCACTTATGGCGCATTTGCTAAGATCATTCCCGGTATCGACGGACTTATCCATATTTCGCAGATTGCTGACCGCAGAATCGAGAAGCCCGCAGACGAGCTTAAGGTTGGCCAGGAGGTTGAAGCTAAGATCGTTGACGTTGACTTCGATAAGAAGCGTGTAAGCCTTTCTATCCGTGCTCTCATTGAGAAGGAAGCTCCTGCCGAGGAAACTGCCGAGGCGGAGGCAGCAGCTGACGCTGAATAAAATCAAATTAAAGAGGGTAAGCGGCAAAATCGTTTGCCCTCTTTTATATTATTTTGTAGAGGTGTGCTATGAAGCATAACTTAATGCCTGCTTTAAAAGTAGTGGGAATGTCGGTATTTGCCGTTGTAATAAGCTTTTTTGTTTATTTTTCGTTGCATCTTGTTGTAAGACAGTTTTCGACCGAGGTTATCGGTTATACGCTTTACGGTGAAGGTGGCAAAGAAATAGGGGTGGTTTCGGAACTTCCGAAAGAATTTTCAGATGAAGTGACGAGCTATGGCCAAAAGCGCAGTGAAATGACCCCGGGTGCCACAGCACTTTTGGGAGTTTTACAGGTTGTTTGCGGTGTGGGAATTGTTTTTTGCACTGTAGGTTCCATCTTTGCCAAGGAAGCAGCAAAAGACCGCAATGATGCAGATTTTAACAATGCTAAATCTGATAAACTTCGCGGATTTAAAATCGGTGGTTTGGCTGTAATACCTTTGCTGATTTTAAACATCAGTGCCATTGCGCTTAGAATAATGGGCAGTTCGGCAACCGTATTTTATTGGCTCTACCGCTGGATATTCCTTTGCCCTGTTAAGCCTATAATTGATGCTATGACAGGCAATGCAAACACCTTGGCCGAAGCTCCACTTTGGGCAATTATTGCGTTTTTGGGTTTTACTGCATTACTTTTCGCTTTTTGCGGAGTGCTTTATATCATTTGCTACAATGAGGACTCGGTAATTGCCAAGGTGCTTTATAAAAGCACCAAGAAGAAAAAAGAAAACGTCAGAAGGTTGGGTTAAAAAATGGGCCTTTTTTGGAAAAGTTATCACAACCCCGGCAAGGGTGTATCTAAAAACGAGCCAGAAAAGAGAGGCTTTTTCAGATTTTTCGAGCTTTATTTTCGTAATTTCTGGATGCTCATTTCGGCCGAACTTTGGTATATTTTATTGTCGATACCCATTGTAACTTCGGGTCTTGCCGAGGTTGGAATGGCTTATATCTGCCGAATGGCAGCAAGAGACAAGCATGTTTTTGTTGTTTCGGATTTTTTTGATGCAATAAAAAAGAATTGGAAACGCGCTTTGCCGATAGGCATAATAAACGTTCTTATCACCGCCATTCTTGCAGTTGATATTTACGTGTTTTATCTGTATCAGATAGAAGGCTCGATGAATCCCGTTTGGAGTCTTATTGTTTTTGTAACAAGCATGTTCTTTTTGGTGGCTTTCAGTTTTGCTAAATTCTATATGTATACGTTGATGATAACCTTTGATTATAACGTTAAAACCATCATCAAAAACTCGTTCCTTTTCTCGACTTTAGGAATCAAGCATAATCTTATTATAGGCTTAACACTTGTGGCTATTTATGCCGCCGCTATTTTCCTTATTCTTTCGTTCAAACAGGTTGGAATGTGGGCAGTTACAGTTATCGGATTTTTCATTTTCCCTGCATTCAGAGCGTTTTTGATTCAGTTTAACGTTTTCCCCGAAATCAAAAAGTATATCATCGATCCTTATTATAAAGAGCATCCCGATGAGGACATTGAAAAACGTCGTGAATTGGGAGTTTATGATGAGCCTGATTAAGATTCTGAACCCGTTTTCGATGATTCGGGAAGTGTTGAAGAAGAGGAATCATAACACTTTTCTTATATTGTATAGACTCTCGAGCACACGCCAGTTTTGTTCATAAAATTGGTTGACAGTCCAGTAACTCACACCGCCCAAGTTGTAGTCGTCAATCAGCTGCAATCTTGCGGCGGTGCTTCTTGCATTTTCGAACCAAACAATGTGATCAGCGCCACCTTGGGTGTACCTGTAAAAAGGCGCCATTGAGGTTTCGTTAAATTCTATAACTGCACCTTTTTGCGCAGCCCGTCTGATAGCATTGTTGATGGATAAAATTTCGGCGGAACTCCCCTTTGTATAAGGCAAAGTCCAGTCGTAAGCATAGTTTGGCATGCCAAGAAGTATTTTTTCAGAAGGTATTTCGGTTACGGCATAGGATATAACCCTTTTAACCTCGTTATAGGGTGCAACTGCCATTGGTGGTCCATAAAGATAACCCCATTCATAGGTCATTATAATGAGATAATCGACCACTTGACCATGAAAGGCGTAATCGTGGGCTTCGTAAAGCGTGCCACGTTGAGTTGCCGATATTTTAGGAGCAACCGCCGTTGAAAGAGTTAAGCCCGCGGCTGTGGTTTTTTGCCTCATTAGGCTTAAAAATGCATTGTAACGCTCGCGGTCGGTTGGAAAGATATATTCAAAATCAATGTCCACACCAAAGTAGCCTTTGCTTTTGGCGGTGTTCACAATGTTTTCGGCAAGCGTTTCCGATAAATTTTGGTTATTTAAAATCCCGCTTGCAAGTTCGCTCGAAAAACCACCGCCCTCTTCGGTATTGGTCACGACCATTATAGGCGCAACACCACCGTTTTTAGTTTTCTCAATCAGCGAGGAATCGTTTATTCTGTTAAGCGTGCCTTCGGGGGTTATGCTGTGGCTGAAAATCGAGAGATAGGTAAGATAGGGTAAAACGTTTTGCAAAGCTGACTGTTTAATGTCGGGATAAGCGTAGCCGTTAACCGATATAGTGCGCTTGATAGCTGATTCCGGAATGTTTATAATATCACCCGGGATTATAACGTAAGGCGGTTTTAAATCGGGGTTGGCTTGCAAAAGCGTTTCTAACTGTAACTGGAAGCGTGAAGCGATGGAGTAAAGCGAATCACCTGCACTTACAGTATAAACAAACCCGGTGACGGGAATTAAAACGTCTTGACCAATGCTTAAATTCGATGGGTCGGGCAGATCGTTAAAGCGTTCAAGCTCGGCAACCGTCAGACCATAGTTTTTGGCGATTGAGTAAAGTGTGTCACCCGAAGTTACTGTGTATATAATCATAAAAAA
>JAZNEE010000166.1:0-2591 GCA_045588405.1 Acutalibacteraceae bacterium | reverse complement strand
AATTTTTTTATACATAACGTTAATTTTTAATAGATTAAGATTGACTTATACTGTGATTTATATTAAAATTTGTAGTAGGAATAAATGTTTATAGAAAGGGTGTTTTTATTGAATATTACCGAATTGTATAACGAATGGCTTAGTAAAGCAACACTTGACTCAGACCTTATTCCCGAACTTAAAAGTGTTGAAAACGACCTCGATGCTATTAATGATATGTTCTATCGTGAACTTGAATTTGGTACCGCAGGTCTTAGAGGCGTTATAGGTGCAGGCACCAACCGTATGAACGTTTACACCGTTGGACGTGCTTCACAAGGCATTGCCGATTATGTCAACAGCGTTACTGAAAACGGTAAAATTGCCATTGCTTATGACAGCCGCATTAAATCTCGTCTTTTTGCCGAGACAGCCGCTTCTGTTTTTGCTGCAAATGGTATTAAAGCTTACATTTACAGCGAACTTATGCCCACGCCAATGCTTTCTTTTGCCGTTAGATATTTAAAATGCGATGCAGGTGTTGTTATTACCGCAAGCCACAACCCCGCTAAATATAACGGATATAAAGCTTATGGCCCCGATGGTTGTCAGCTTAATATTGAAGCCAGCAACTATGTTTTCTCTTATATTGAAAAAACCGATTTCTTTACTGGAATTAAACGTATTGATTTTGAAGAAGGTATAAAGAACGGCAAAATTGAATATATCGGTCAAGATGTTATCGATGCTTTTCTTGACAATTCTCAAAGTCAGGCATTATCACCCGATATTTTCAAGGATGGCGATTTTTCTGTTATCTATACTCCGCTTCACGGAACAGGAAACAAGCCCGTCAGAGCTATTTTTGAGCGTGTTGGCATTAAAAATGTCACTGTTGTTCCCGAACAAGAACTACCCGACGGCAATTTCACCACTGCACCCTACCCCAACCCTGAGCTTAGTCAGCCGTTTGAATGTGCTTTGAAATTGGCCGAAAAAGTTAAACCCGACATTTTACTTGCAACCGACCCCGATGCCGACCGTGTTGGTATCGCTGTTTGCAACAACGGTAAATACGAGCTTTTGACCGGTAACCAGGTTGGCGCTTTGCTCACAAACTATATTCTTTCCAAACGAACCGAGCTTGGAACAATGCCCAAAGACCCATTCATTGTTAAGACAATAGTTACTACCGAGCTTTGTCAAAAAATTGCCGACAAATACAACTGCAAGCTTGTAAACGTGCTTACTGGCTTCAAGTTTATCGGTGAGCAGATTTTGGCACTTGAAGAAAAATGTGAAGAAGAGCGCTATATTTTCGGTTTTGAAGAAAGTTATGGTTATCTTTCGGGAACCTTTGTCAGAGACAAGGACGCCGTTACTGCTTCGATGCTCATTTGCGAAATGGCATGCCATTATAAAAAGCAGGACAAAAATTTGTTGCAGGCACTTGAAGAAATTGAAAACGAGTTGGGATTTTTTACCAACAAGCAGTCGAGCTACACCTTTGAGGGACAGCAAGGTATGGCAATTATGGCCGACATTATGAAAAAATTAAGCCAAAATCCGCCTGAAGAAATCGGTGGATATGCCGTTACCGATGTTCTTGACTATAAAAAATCCGAAGCCCTTAACATTGCTACCGGTGTCAAGAAAAAAATTGACCTCCCCTCGTCTGACGTTCTTGAATTCAGACTTTCAAACGGATGCTCGTTTATTGTTAGACCTTCGGGTACCGAGCCCAAAATTAAAATATATCTTTCAACCGTCGGTAAAACCAAGCAGGAATCTGTTGCTATTTGTGAACAGCTTAAAGCTTGTGGCGATGAAATGATGAAAATTTAATTGCAAAACCTCCGTGAAAACGGAGGTTTTTATTTGACTTTTTATATTTTTGTTATATAATTATTGTATATAAATCTTGCGTTTTAGGGGTGTTTTTTTGCAAAAAGAGTTTTCAAAAGCAGATGAAAAGGCTTTTTTTAACAACAACTTTATCCATGCTTTTTATTGTGATCTTAGAAGCTATGAATATCATAGCCACAATTATTTTGAAATAATGTACGTCGCAAGCGGCACCGCTACCCACACACATGACGGAAGAACACACACGGTAACAGCCGGTGATTATATGCTTATGGACTACAACTGTTTCCACGAATATTCTGCCATAAGCGATGATTTTGCCGTAATCAACTGCCTTTTTTTATCAAAAGTTATTGACAAAACCATTCCCGAATGTTCTAATTTCGGTGACCTTTTAAAAATCTGTCAATTCCGTTTTAAGGTTATTGGTGAAACACCTACCAACAGATTTTTCAAAGACGAAAACGGGAAAATTGGAAAATTACTGCTTGAAATGTGTGAGGAATGCGGAAACAAAGCCACGGGTTACCTTGACTATATGAAAACCTTGCTTATACAAACGATTGTCACCCTGCTTCGCAGTACAACCGATATTAAAATAAAGCACTATTCAACGCAAATTGCCGAAACGGTTAAAATCATTGAAAAGCACTATAATGAGCATTTGCTTTTATCCGATATAGCAAACAGACTTTTCATGAGTCTGCCTCACCTTAGTATAAAATTCAAAGAAGAAACAGGACTTT
>JAZNEE010000165.1:0-2400 GCA_045588405.1 Acutalibacteraceae bacterium | reverse complement strand
TAAGCCCGCTTGGCCTCCGACTTTACAAACAAAAGCACGCCAAAAAGTGAAGTTTTTGAGCATCTGCGGTGTTGTGAAA
The DNA here is from genome assembly GCA_045588405.1 of Acutalibacteraceae bacterium. Classification (GTDB taxonomy): domain Bacteria; phylum Bacillota; class Clostridia; order Oscillospirales; family Acutalibacteraceae; genus UMGS172. Next base: position 2,321 of record JAZNEE010000165.1, on the reverse strand, counting down.
TCGCGCGATTCAAAATTTTCTTTTTTACCGGAACTTAAAGCCTTGGGTTTGGGAAGCTCGACGCCTTCGTGCGGTTTTTTAAGAATCAATCCTGCCAAAACAAGCACAACAGCGATTGTGACACCTATTATAATAAAGGTCTTACTCCAACCTATCGACTCGTTTTGGAACATTAACTCAATCAAGTTGCCGAGCATAAGCGTGCTGACACCAAAGCCCATCATAAGACAACCCGAGCAAAGACCTTTTCTGTCGGGGAACCACTGTGCAACGGTCGAAACTGTAACGTTGTAAGAAATACCGATACCTGTTCCTGCCAAAACAGCATAAGCTATGTATAAAAGAAAGACCTTGCCGGCAGTCAACATGCCTGTTAGCGTAAATCCAACACCCACAAGCAAGCCTGCAATAATGAGCGTGAATCGTGAGCCGATTTTTTTGCAGATAAGACTACCAAAAAATGCGCCCAAACAGAAAAAGCACATTGCAAGTGTGAAGTTCAACGCAAGCGAAGAATCATCAAAAACCCCTTTAAAAGGAACCTTTAAAATAGACCAGGCATACAAAACGCCTGAAAAAAGCATTGTAAAAACACCGACTGCAAGGTAGAACCACCTTATACGGCAAGAATTATTGTTCATTTTCCATTCTCCTAAAATAAAATTGAATAAAGTATATCACACTTATTACAAAATTTCAAATCCAAAATAAATTCCTTGAACCACCAGGCTCAAGGAATTTTGTTTAATCGTTAGTGTCGTGCAAATCGTGCTCGGTTAACATATAATGCACCGCTTTTGCAGAAGTTGTGTACTCCTTAGGACTACCGTTAAGCACCTTGACAACATTTTCCCAGGTTATCTGCTCACTCTTCACTTCACCTGCGGTTGTGGTCGAAGGGCAGGTCCACTCAACCGCCGTAATGTCGTCAACCAAAGCCATAAACGCAACAGCATAGTTTTCCATCAAAAGTCCGAACTGACCATCCATCGAGGTGCTGTGTGGTTTTTCAAACGCCAAGCACATGGTATAACCCGTTTCGTTTTTGTAAACCGTTATTTCGTGCTTACCGCAATAGGTTGTAACGCCTAAATATCCCGAAATAATTTTTGTTGCTGCGACATCGGTTGGGTCGCGATTTATAATCGAATAAAGTTTTTCTGCTTTTTCACTCGGTTCAACCTTATATTCCTTAATATATCTTTCAACCCTTGTTTTAAGCGGCTTGACGCCATCTTCAATTGCTTTGTTACCTTCAACAATCTTTGCAATACCCCAAGGCAAAACAACAAAGACCATAATAAGCACTACCGCAACAATGGTTTTTACTCTTTTTTTCTTTTTCTTTGCGGCTATTACCTCGACCGCTTCTTTTTTATGAGGATCGCTGAAAACGGTTGAATCCTTTTTAATATCAACCGGCTCCTTTGCGCGACGTTTTCCCATTCCAGTCTCTCCATTCATTTCTGCTTGATTATATATAAATATACCATAATTCACAATAATTTCAAGTATTTTAAAAAACAAAATTATTGTTTACAATTTAACAACACTGTGCTATTATATAAATCAAAGTATTTCACAATTTAGGAGTGTTTTAAATGAAGGCAGTTATAACTTGCGTTGGAAAAGATACTGTTGGCATTCTTGCCAAGGTTTCAGGCGAATGTGCAAAATACAACGTTAATATTTTAGAGGTTTCTCAGAGCATTTTGCAGGAAATGTTCTGCATGATTATGGTTGGCAACATTGATAATCTCAATGTTCCTTTCGGTGAATTCAGCGACGCTTTGAGTGCCGAGGGTGAAAAAATCAATATGGTCATTAAGGTTATGCACGAGGATATTTTTAACTCGATGCACCGCATTTAAGAATAAATATTAGGAGGCTCTTAAATGTTAGAAACCAGAGATATTCTCGAAACTATCGAGATGATACAAAACGAAAATCTTGATATCCGTACCGTTACTATGGGCATCTCGTTGCTCGATTGTATAGATAGTGATATCGATGTTGCCTGCAAGAAGGTATACGATAAAATCACCACCAAGGCTAAAAACCTTGTTCCTGTTTGTGAAGGTATTGAAAAAGAACTCGGCATTCCGATTATCAACAAGCGCATTTCGGTAACCCCCATTGCAATTATTGCCGCAGCTTGTCATTCAAAGGATGTTGTTAAGTTTGCAATCACCCTTGAAAAGGCTGCCGTGGCCGTTGGCGTAAACTTCGTTGGCGGATATTCTGCACTTGTTCAAAAAGGCTTTGCCGCAGGTGATAAAGAACTTATTGAAAGCATCCCCGAAGCATTAAGCGTTACCGAC
>JAZNEE010000164.1:0-4241 GCA_045588405.1 Acutalibacteraceae bacterium | reverse complement strand
CTTGCAACCTATGCCGCAAGATGTATTGACAATGAGATTCTGATGTATTTCAGGGGAACAAAAAAGACCGCACAGGATGTTTATATCAGCGACCCGATTGACACCGACAAAGACGGCAACACATTGACGCTTATCGATGTTTTGACCGATGAAACCAATATTGTTGAAGAACTTGATACAAAGTTGAAGCTCGAAAAGCTTAAAGGTTATCTGAAGGACACGTTACAACCGCGCGAGTTGCATATTATTGATTTGCGGTATGGTCTTACAAGCGGTGAGGAGCTTACCCAACGCGAGGTTGCGGTAAAGCTTGGAATAAGCCGTTCTTATGTCAGCCGAATCGAAAAGAAAGCTTTGCTGAAACTTAGAGATAGGTTCAAATAATCCACTTTTCAAAGAGTGTTCATGCTAAATTAATGCGTGAACGCTCGTTTTGTCTTTAACTTGACATTATAAACGACGGGTTGTATAATAATAGAAAGTGAAAAAAGGGGATAAATTGCAATGAAATCTATTATCGAAAAATTAACCTTTGAAGAAAAAGCAGCATTGCTGACCGGTGCCGCATGGATGAGCACCTATGCTGTTGAACGTCTTAATATAGAAGCTAAAAGATTGGCCGATGGCCCGCACGGAGTGAGAATTCCTGTTGAAAACAACTGCACCCATTTCCCCAGTATGTGTAACCTTGGTTCTTGCTGGGACGTTGAAAACGCATATCTTATGGGTCAGGCAATTGCCAACGACTGTATCGAGCATGGAATAGACATGATTTTAGGCCCCGGTATGAATATTAAGAGATATATTCTTTGCGGCCGAAACTTTGAGTATATTTCAGAAGATCCCGTTTTGGCAGGTGAAATCGCCGCAGGCTATATCAACGGTGTTCAAAGCAAAGGCGTTGCTACAAGTTTGAAGCATTTTGCCGCTAACAACCAGGAAATGTACCGAGTCGAAGCCAGTGTTGATATTGACGAGCGTACCCTTCGTGAGATTTATTTGCGCGGTTTTGAAATCGCTGTAAAAAAATCCAAGCCCGTTAGCGTAATGTGCGCTTATAATAAGATAAATTCCGTATGGTGCTCGGAAAACAAGCATCTTCTCACCGAAATTTTGAAGGATGAGTGGGGTTATGACGGACTTGTTGTATCCGACTGGGGCGCTGTTCACAATGTGTGCAAGGCTGTAAAAGCAGGTCTTGATTTGCAGATGCCACAGGAGCCTAATATTGTTAAAAAACTTAAAGAAGGCTATGAGAATGGCGAAGTGACCATGGAAGAAATCGACAATGCCGTTTTGCGCGTTCTCAAATTTGCAACCCTTCCAAAGCCCCAAAAAGCACCTTATGACCGCGATGCACAGCATAAAATTGCTCGCGAGGTTGCGGCAAAGGGTATGGTTTTGCTTAAAAACGAAGCAAACGTATTGCCTTTGACCGAAGAAAAATACAAAAAGATTGCCGTTGTAGGTGAATATGCTGTAAATCCCCTTATTGCAGGGCAGGGTAGTGCCGAAGTGCATCAGACTCCCGAATATACTGACAGTCCCTTGGAAGAACTTAAAAAGTTGATGCCCAACACCGAGTTTTTCTACACCGAGTGCTATAAAAAGGATGCATTCTCTAAAGAAATGCTTTGGCCCAAAATGCGCGACTTCCAAAAATCAATTTATGATAGTGACGTTGTGCTTATGTTTGTCGGTGCTCAAGAGTCAGAGGATACCGAAAAATTCGATCGCCGTTCTCCGCTTATGAACCCCAACTACGATATGTTTATCGGTGCTTCGTTGGCAATCGGTAAAAAGACTGTTGTTATATGTCAGTCGGGTGGCGCAATGGTATTTGAAAACAACCTTAAATCAGCCGATGCAATAATTCAAATGTGGCTCGGCGGTGAGGCATCGGGTGGCGCTATTGCCGATATTCTTACCGGTAAGATTAACCCTCAGGGCAAACTTTCCGAAACCTTCCCCACAAAGCTTCGTACCGACTTTGATTGTCCCGGTAACGGCCAATATGTCGAATACAACGAGAAGCTCAACGTTGGATATCGTTATTACGACCGCCACACCGACGAGATTTGCTATCCCTTCGGTCACGGACTTTCGTATACCACTTTCCAATACAGCAATCTTGAGATTGTGAAAGAGGATGGATTTAAAGCAAGGTTTGATATTACCAATACAGGTCTTGTTGCAGGAACCGAAATCGCACAGCTTTATATAAGCGACCCTGTTTCAACCGTTCCCAAGCCTTTGAAGGAACTCAAGAAGTTCATTAAGGTGGAGTTGCAACCCAAAGAAACCAAAACTGTTACCTTTGAAATTGGCGAAGAGGATTTGGCTTTCTATAACGTATCGCTTCATCGTTGGGTGGCCGAAGACGGACGTTATCAGGTGTTGATAGGCTCATCTTCTCAGGATATCAGACTAACAGGTGCGTTAATGCACGAAAACCGCAAAGACTATACTGTCGAGCGCGTTGGCGAGGATATGATAGGCTAATTAAAAATCCCTCGAGGAAATTTTCCTTGAGGGGTTTTCTTTCTATAGAGGGTTGACCTTTAAGCGCCCTTCACCAAACGGTTGCCCCCTTGACAAATATATAATAATGTGTTATAATCCGAGTGTAGATTAAGGAAAGTAAGGAGAGTGGGGCAACCCGCTCTTTACTTTTTGTATGGACTAACTTAAACTTTGGAGGGATTTTGATTGGCACAGTCACCAACCGTTCAAAAGGTTACAGCCCTTATAAAAGAGCCTGTTGAGGCTTTGGGATACACCTTGTGGGATGTGAAATTTGTCAAAGAGGGTGCTTCGTGGTATCTTCGCATTTTCATTGACAAAGAAGAAGGTATAGGAATTGACGATTGCACCGAGGTTTCACATCTTATCGACCCGATAATTGATGAGGCCGACCCTATTAACGTGGGGTATTATTTAGAGGTTTGCTCACCGGGACTTGAAAGAGAGTTGTCCGAGGGTTGGCACTTTGAAAAATATATTGGTGCCGACGTGCTTATTAAACTCATCCGTCCAAAAGACGGCAAACGCGATTTTTGCGGAAAACTGTTAGCCTATGACGGCGGTGTTAACGTACAAATCGATGGTAGCGAAGTCTACTTTGCAAAAAATGAACTTGTTAATGTTCGTCTTGATGACATAAAATTATAATTTGGAGGTATTGAAAAATGGCAAGAAAAACTAAAGAAAAAGAAGTCGATATGATTGCAGAGTTGTTTGAGGCTCTCAAATTGATGTCTGAGGAAAGTGGTATCCCCGAGGAATACCTTGCAGACAAAATCAGAAACGCAATTATCACCGCTGCCAAGAAGGATTACGGCGGAAGAGACGTTGTTTTCTGCGAAATGAATGTTGAAACCAAAGAATTTAAAGTATATGTTCGCAAGACCGTTGTAAACGAGGTTGAGGACGAATATACTCAGATGCTTTTAGAGGATGCTTTGAAGGTTGATAAGGCAGCCATGGTTGGCGAGTTTGTTGACATTCCGCTTGAAACCAAGAAGTTTGGACGTATTGTTGCACAGAATGCAAAGCACGTTATCCGTCAGGGCGTTAAGGAAGCCGAAAGAGGTCAGACCTATGAGGAATTCCAGAGCCGTAACCGTGAGCTTGTAACCGCTATTGTTCAGCGCGTTGATCCCAAGACCGGTAACGCTAACATTTCCATTGGCCGTGGCGATGCTGTTCTTCCTAAAACCGAGCAGGTTCCCGATGAGGTACTTAAAGAAGGAGACCACATCAAGGTATACATCGTTGACGTTAAGAACGAGGACAGAGGCCCCAGAGCTATGATTTCCAGAACTCATCCCGGCCTTGTAAAGCGTCTTTTCGAAACCGAAGTTCCCGAAATTTATGACGGCACCATCGAAATCAAGGCTATCTCCCGTCAGGCAGGCAGCCGTACCAAGATGGCTGTTTGGTCGCAGAACCCCGATATCGACGCTGTTGGCGCTTGTATCGGTCAGCGCGGTGTTCGTGTCAACAGCATTGTTGAAGAACTCGGCGGTGAAAAAATTGATATCGTCAAATATTCTGAGGACCCCGTTGCTTTCATTACCGAAGCTTTGTCACCCGCAAAGGTTTTGTCGGTAGTTATCGAGAGCGAGGATCCCAAAGCATGCCGTGTAACCGTTCCCGACGGACAGTTGTCGTTGGCTATCGGTAACAAAGGTCAGAACGTTCGTCTTGCTGCTAAGCTTACAGGTTGGAAGATTGATATC
>JAZNEE010000163.1:0-2807 GCA_045588405.1 Acutalibacteraceae bacterium | reverse complement strand
GAGCAGGATTCCAAGGTTGCAGGTCTTGCTATGGAGCAAGGCAAAGCCGCAATTATCGCTGTTAATAAATGGGATATTGTTGAAAAAGACGGCAAGACTATGGACACTATGCGTAAACAACTTATGCAGGATTTCTCGTTCATGCCTTATGCACCCATTATTTTCATTTCGGCTAAAACAGGTCAAAGAATCGACCGACTTTTCGAGCTTATTAAGTTTGTTCACGCGCAGAACACTATGCGTATTTCAACTGGTATGTTGAATGAACTGCTTGCCGATGCAACAGCAAGAGTTCAGCCGCCAACCGATAAAGGAAAGAGACTTAAAATATATTATATGACCCAAGCCTCTACCAAACCGCCAACATTTGTTTTCTTCTGTAACCGTGAGGAGCTTTTCCACTTCTCATATCAGCGTTATTTGGAAAATCAAATTCGCGCAACCTTCGGTCTTGAAGGCACACCTGTGAAATTCATTATCCGTGAACGCGGAGACAGAAAAGCATAATTTGAATTTTTTGTCAAGGAGATTTTTAAGAAAATGACATGGTTCATATTTGCCGCCGCACTTGTTTGTGCCTATCTTTTGGGCAGTGTTAATATGGCGGTTATTATATCTAAGTTTATAGCCCACGATGATATCCGTGACCACGGAAGCGGTAATGCGGGCATGACCAATATGATGAGGGTTATGGGTTTTGTACCGGGACTTATAACCTTTTTGTTTGACGCTTTAAAAGGGGCTGCATCCTGCCTTTTGGCAAAGTATTTGGTTTTCCCTTATTTGTTCGAGCAAACGGGATATTCCTTGTTAAGTCCCCAATACGGTGGCTATTATTGTGCCGCACTTTGCATCATAGGTCACGCTTTTCCCGTGTTCTTCGGTTTCAGAGGCGGTAAGGGCGTTGCAACAACTCTCGGAATTTTGCTTGCCTGCCAGTGGCAAACGGGTGTTTTGGGTCTTGGCGTATTTTTGCTTGTAATGGCAATCAGCGGCATTGTATCGTTAAGTTCTATTTGTGCCGGTATTTCGTTGCCTTTTTTAAACTACATATTTGCCGATAATTTCGAGCCGAATGCAAAGTTTATTCAAGCATTGCTCATAGCTGTTATTTCGGTGATGATAATTATAATGCATAGAGCAAATATAGTAAGGATTATTAAAGGCGAAGAAAAGAAGTTAATCATTCGCAAATCAAAAGGAGACGGGAAAAATGAGTAAAATTTCTGTTCTCGGAACAGGCGGATGGGGAATAGCGTTAGGCTTGCATTCTTTTTCGCTTGGTCACACTGTTAAAATGTGGTCGCCTTTTTCTGAAGAAGTAAATATGCTTTTAGATAAACGCGAAAGTGAAAAGCTTCTTAAAGGCGTTAAAATACCGCAAGAGATTTTGATAACTGACAATTTAAACGAGGTTTTAGGCTCGGATATAACAATACTTGCCGTACCTTCGTTTGCAGTGCGTTCAACAGCAAAGCTTTTAAGTGGCACCGATTGTGGTATTATTGTCAACGTAGCAAAAGGCTTTGAAAAAGGAACCTTGTTGAGACTTTCAGAGGCTATCGAAGAAGAAGTGCCCGATAAAAAAATTGTTGTTTTGTCAGGCCCTTCTCACGCTGAAGAGGTTGCACGTGGCGTTCCCACAACGGTTGTTTCCGCATCAAAAGATATGGAATCGGCAACCTTTGTTCAAAAAGCACTCATAGGCCCAACCTTCAGAATCTACACCAATCACGATGTTGTGGGTGTTGAGGTTGGCGGTGCTATGAAGAACGTTATGGCAGTGGCCGCCGGTATAGAAAACGGTCTTAAAATAGGGGATAATGCAAGAGCTGCTTTAATAGCACGTGGTCTTGCCGAAATTGCGAGACTTGGTGCCGCTATGGGTGCCGAACCGCAAACCTTTATGGGGCTTTCGGGGCTTGGCGATCTTATAGTTACCTGTATGTCGGAGCATAGCCGAAATAACCGTTTCGGCAACCTTGTGGGTAATGGAGTTGATACAGCTACTGCTTTAAAAGAGGTTGGTACGGTTGAGGGTTACTATGCCGCCGAAATTGCTCACGAGCTTTGTCTTAAATATGATGTCGAAATGCCGATAGCAAACGAATGCTATAACATTTTGTTCAACGGCGCAAAGCCAATGGATGCATTAAAGCATCTTATGACCCGTCCCGGCACAACCGAAGACGAGCAACCCTGGATGTAAAGAAAAAGTAATGAAATAACCAAGCTTTAACGGCTTGGTTATTTTTTTATTTATCTGTCAAAAATACACTTAGAAAAAAATTAAAAAAATTTTCCAATTATATCTTGACATATTGAAAAACGGGGTGTATAATTCTATACTGCTTAATCATGGGTTCATATGCACCTATAACTCGACTAATGTCGCGTTAAGCGTCGCGCTTGACCCGTAAATTGGCAATAAAACAGTTAATTGAAAGCAGTTATAACTTATAAGTTATATGCAATTGACAAAGGATTGTTTTACTTGCCGATGCTTTAAAAGTCGGTGCCTGCCGACAGTTGAGCAAAATTATTTAAGGAGTGATCAAAGTCCATGGCTCAGACGGTTAGTGTTAAACCCGTTAAATTCGGAAAAAACGAAAGAATGACCTTCTCCAAAATCAATGAAGTTATCGATATGCCCAACCTCATTGAAATCCAGAAGGACTCTTATTCGTGGTTTCTCAATCAAGGCCTGAAGGAAGTTTTTGAGGATATGTCCTCCATTACCGATTACACCGGTAATTTGGTGCTCGATTTTATCGATTACCGTTTGGATGACAAGCCGAAATACACCG
>JAZNEE010000162.1:0-2556 GCA_045588405.1 Acutalibacteraceae bacterium | reverse complement strand
CGCCTTTGCAGAGTTTTTGGAGCATAAGACAAACAAAGACTCAATGGCTGAAAGAAAGGCGGCAGAGAGTGCCTTGGCGGCGGCTACGGCACGAAGCCAAGAACTGCTCCGGCTCTACGAGCGTGTGTATGAGGACAACGTTAACGGCAAGGTCACGGACGATTGGTTCATGCGATTATCTCACAAATATGAGGTGGAGCAAGAAGAACTCAAAAAGCAGATGTTTGATCTTAAAAACAAGATTGAACGCCTTGACACCGCACAAAACTCGTCGGGTAGCTTTATCCGAGCAATACGGAAGTTTATGACGATGCAAACGCTGACACCCATTGTGCTTCAAGAACTTATCGATAAGATCGAAGTCTTTCCGATTGAGGGCACAGGCAAGAACAGAACGCAACGGCTTGTCATCCATTACCGTTTCGTCGGTTGTATCGATCTTCCGAGCTTTGTTCCCAAGCACAACTATACGCTGGACTCACGGCAGGGCGTTGCCATTGAGTACCTCCCCAGCGCAGTATAATCCCGTAAACAAAAAAGAGCAGACGAACTGCTCTCGAACCATGAAAAAGTAAGAAAAACTATTGTCGGCACAAGCAAAAAAATATCGAGTGTCCGTAACATTTGTTACGAACACTCGATATGGTCTGAGTGACAAGACTTGAACTTGCGGCCTCTACCACCCCAAGCGCAAAATATAGTATATTTTGTCTCCGAAAACACAATATTTAGTGGTTTCTGCTCCATTTCAAACGCTTTGTACCACTCTTAACTCCGTTGTTTCCATTGCTTCCAAATCGGTCTATGGTCAACAATGGGGTCAAAAACGCTTGGGTGGAGCAGGCCGCAAAACAGCAGAGAAAAGAGAAGAATAATTACGTATAGAGCAGGGCACTTTCAAAAATTGAGTCACCAATCAAAGAAAAAGCGCTGCTGATTGAAAAGATCGAAAAGCCTATATATGAAGTTCAAAAAAAGAGTTGACAAAGCGGTTCCGTCGTGATATAATAATAACGGAGAGAACCGATGACGGTTGCTATCCCGAATAAGTTAAAGAATTAACCGCCTCGAGTTGCAGCAAGAAGGCGGTTATTTCTTTTATTTGTCACGTCGATTATTAAAATACTCGGCGAGAGCGATAATCAAGGATAATATCATTAGTAATTCAACCAATGTTATGTACATTGTTACCACCTCCCTCCATTGAATTGAAGGGAGAAAAAGAAATTTTCGCTCCCTTCTGTAAAAGGAAGCAACCGCCACCGTAAATGGCACTCTCCGGGTGTTTTGCAACACCGATGGTATTATAGCATATTTTTCTTTGATAGTCAAGGCAGAATGGAAATATAGTCGACTCTTTCACCACGCAGAAATTGCGTCACAGTAGGCAAAGAGTACGGCCGTGAAAAAAGTTGGTTTTATTTTCGAAAAAGTGCTGGATTTCCTCTCTCTTCTGTGGTATGTTGTTGTGCTAACAGGAGGTACAACCTATGAAAAGTATGATAAAAGAGCTATGGCACGGAAACATCATTCCCGGGGAGGACAGCAGAAACAACTCAAAGGAAATGAAGGAGTTACTCGGATACATGGCAAGGCATCACGAGGACTTGGCAAAAACCTTCACCAACGAGCAGAAGGAGATCTTCGAAAAGTTCCACGACTGCTGGGACGAGTACGTAAGCCTTGCCGAAGCGGCCATATTCGAATATGCTTTCAAGCTTGGTATGCAAATTGCTATCGAAACAATAAAAGAATAAAACGCAGCGCAGAATTAGGAAATGTGTTCTGCGCTTCTTACATTTTGTGCTTATAATTTTATAATTCTGATCACATAAAGTTTATGAGTATTATAAGTTTATCAATATTGGGTTTTGTTTTGACATTATGAATGGAGAGGAGAACAGGACGATCACAATCTGGGCTTACACCAAAAAGCAGTTCGGCGAGGAGGCTATCGCTGATATGCAAGCACTTTTTGATCAGGTCGTCGGAGATATTAAGGTAAATGACTGACAAAGATTTTGGGGCATCGTAAAGGTGCCCCAATTTTTTTGTTGAAAAGTGTTGTCCCCAAATTGCCCCATTTAAGTTGCTATAATGTTGTCATAATAGGCAAAACCAATTGCCCAAAAGAGCAAGTTTTATGGGGCATTTTTGTCGCATTGAGTTTGCTATAATAATGGTACGAAACGACAAAAGATTTAAAACAAAGGAGAATGGAAAATGAAGAACTTCGAACAAATCATTGGCTATGAGGACATTAAACTCGAACTTGCGCGCGTACTCGATACCATAAAACACCAGGAAAAGTATAATGCGATTGGTGCTAAAACCCCAACCGGAATTTTGCTTTATGGAAAGCCCGGTATTGGTAAGACAATGTTTTCCAACGCATTCCTCAAGGCATCAGAAAGACCTTGCTTTGTTTGCCGCAAAGATAAACCGAATGGTGAGTTTGTCAAGGCGATTAAGGATGTCTTCGATAAGGCGATGGAAGCGGCACCCAGTATTGTATTGCTTGACGATATGGATAAGTTCGCCAATGAGGATTATAAC
>JAZNEE010000161.1:0-3208 GCA_045588405.1 Acutalibacteraceae bacterium | reverse complement strand
TATTATAACGGTCTCAGAAATATGACACCTACTGCCATCAGCGAAGTGCTTGAAGCCTTGGGCAAGCTTGTTTTTGGATTCGGCTTTGCTTTTGTAGTTCTTAAAATTACCGGCAATCTTTCATATTCAGCTGCAGCCGCTTTACTTGGTATATCTTTAGGAACTGCATTTAGTGCGGGTTATCTTGCTTTAAAATACAAGTTATCGGGAAGCAAACAGTTTACCGATGATCAGATTTTAAATGCTCCTGCACCTGCTTCACAAAAAAGCACTTTGAAGGCTATTGTTATTATTGCAATTCCCATTGTGCTGGGTTCTCTTGTTAATAACGTTACTAGCCTTATTGACGTTGCTATGGTTCAAAATCAGCTTGCAAGTGCTATAAGCAAAGCACCTGAGTATTTTTCTGAGCATTATGCAGGGTTTATAGCATCTGAAATCGAAAGTACCCCAAGTTTTGATTGGAAAGCCGATCTTCCAAATTCGCTTTACGGCTGTCATAGAGGATTTGCTTTTTCGATTTATAATCTTGTACCTGTTTTAACGTCTGTTCTGGGTGTTAGTGCGATTCCGGTGCTTGCAACTGCATGGCAAAATAAAGATAGGGCAGAGGTTAAAGCAAATGTAAATACAATGCTTCGTACAACAACGCTTATAACCTTTCCTGCAGGTTTAGGTATTTTTGCATTATCAAGAAATATACTTGATCTTTTATACAGCAATAACGAAGCCATTGCTGTAATTGCCCCAAATCTTAGAATTTTAGGAATTTGTGCAATGTTTGCAGGTCTTAACGCTCCGCTTGTAAGTATGCTTCAAGCAATAGGAAAGCAGAGTGTTCCGCTTAAAAATATTGCTGTAGGTGCCGTATTAAAGATTGTTATTAATTTTATTTTGGTTGGAACTCCCGAAATCAACATTTTAGGTGTTCCTATTGGAACCACCGTTTGCTATGCTTATATATGCATTGCCAATTTAATTTGCTTTGTCAAAGCTTCAGGTGTTATACCGGATTTTGTTTCTACACTAATTAAGCCGTTTATATGCGCTGCTGCTTGTGGTGGATCAGCCTTTGTTTCGGCATTTGTATTGTCAAAATTCACCGCATCAAACACGCTTGTAACTATTGTTTCTATGTTCTTTGCAGTAGTTGTATATGTAATAATGCTGGGAATTTTACGCGCAATAGCCCGAGAAGATGTTATTTCGCTGCCCAAAGGCAAAAAAATTGAAAAAATACTTGAAAAATTCAGAATAATAAGGTAATATACTATTGTAGTAGATATTTTACTCATTATTTATCAAATTTTTGCATCTTTTTTGTGCAAATTTCGGAGATGTATCAATGCTTACCAAGGATAACTTCAAAAAAGATAGGTATGATATTTACGACCTTCTTGATATAATGAAGGTTCTTCGTCAACCGGGTGGTTGTCCGTGGGATGCAGAGCAAACTCATTCATCTATTAGAAAAGATTTACTTGAAGAAGCTTATGAAGTTGCAGATGCCATAGATACTTCTGATGACGTTGCTCTATGTGAGGAGTTGGGTGACCTTCTTTTACAGGTTGCTTTCCATACTCAGATTGCAGTTGAAGACAAATCTTTTAATTTTGATGACGTAACAGATGGCGTTTGCAAAAAATTGATACTCCGTCATCCTCACGTTTTTGGCGATGTTGAGGTTGAAAACTCTGCCGAGGTTCTTGATAATTGGGATAAGATTAAGCAGAAGGAGAAACACCAGGAATCTTATACCGATACTTTGGAAAGCGTTCCGCGAGCATTTCCTTCTTTGATGCGCGCAGCTAAAGTTCAAAAACGTGCAGGTAAAGCCGGTTTTGATTGGGATAATCTTGATGATGCTTTTAAAAAGCTTCCTGAAGAGGTTTCCGAACTTTCGGAGGCTGTTAAAAACGGTAACGCTGATGAAATCGAAGAAGAGTTTGGAGATTTGCTTTTTGCGGCGGTTAATGTATCAAGTTTCTTAAATATTGATGCTGAAAACTCTTTAAATAAAGCAACCGATAAATTTATCAAACGCTTTAAAGCTGTTGAATCGGTTGTTGTTGCAAACGGCAAAGATATGAAAGATTTATCATTAGAAGAGCTTGACGCTATTTGGGAAGATGTCAAGCATAAAGTTTAGTTTCAAATACAGGGAATCCTGTTTGAATAATAAAAATTAGGAGGATGTTCATTATGAACAAAACAGAATTGGTAGCAGCTATCGCAGAGAAAGGCCTTAGCAAGAAAGATGCCGATAAAGCAGTTGCAGCTCTTATCGAGACCATCACCGAGACTTTGAAGAAAGGTGAAAAAATCCAGCTTGTTGGTTTCGGTACTTTCGAAGTACGCGAGCGTCCTGCAAGAGTTGGTAGAAACCCCATCACTAAAGAAACTATCCAAATCCCCGCAACTAAGGTTCCTGCATTTAAGGCAGGCGCAAGCTTCAAGGCCGCTATTTCCAAGTAATATAAAAAGCCGCCCAATAGGGTGGCTTTTTATTTTTTTAAGGAGTTATTATGAGACTTGATAAATATTTAAAGGTTTCCAGAATTATTAAAAGAAGAACTGTTGCCAACGATGCTTGTGATGCAGGCAGAGTAACTCTTAACGGCAAGGTTGCAAGAGCGTCTCAAGCTGTTAAGGTTGGAGATATTGTTGAAATAGCTTTTGGTACAAGAAGTGTTAAGGCAGAGATTCTTGACGTTAGTGAAGTTGTGCGAAAAGAAAACGCTTCTTTGATGTATCGTATCATTGAGGGTACTGAAATCGATTAATTCTTCATATTATAATCTGCAAATATATTTTTGGAGCAGATTTATATGGAAAACATAAATCAAATTGAACACTCGGTTATTATAGAAAAACGTTCTAAATTAAATCTTTCTGGAATTTTGGATGTTTTAAGTTTTGATGAGCAAACGGTTATTTTGAAAACCGAAATGGGTGATTTAACTATAAAAGGCGAGTTGTTAAAGGTAACCAACTTTGCTGTTGAAACAGGTAGTTTTAGTCTTGAGGGTAAATTTTCAGCACTGGCTTATACCTCCGGCAATAAAAAGAATCTTAAAGCAAGGTTGTTTGGATAATGCCGGTTGTTAATGTTAATGAACAAGTGTCCATCTTTTTACTGTCATTAGCCTTAGGTGCGGTTATTTGTCTTGTTTATGATTTTTTAAGATCCTTACATAAAGTTTTTTTA
>JAZNEE010000160.1:0-7166 GCA_045588405.1 Acutalibacteraceae bacterium | reverse complement strand
TTGTAATATTCTCCTTAAAAATTATTACCCACTATTATAACACATTTTGTGCTTTCGTCAACCGAAACTCTTTCGCTAACGCCAAAATTTTGAACCCACACAACACCTTTTGAATCGCAAAGAACTAGGGTTCTAGCCTTTTCTTCTGCCGACATATCGGCTTCGTTGAAAAGTTTTTTCAATGTTTTGGTGATATTTCTGCCATTCAATTTAATTTCGTCGCCCGGCTTTCGGTTCCTTAACACGAGTTCACCGCATATTTTATCACAGTCAAGTGTGTTTTTTAATAACAAACTGTTAAGTTTTTCATTTTTTTCAAAAATCTTTCTTGTAATGGAAATGTTTTTGAACTCAAAAGGAAAAGCATCAACCGTTATTTCAAAATTTCGGTTATCGGTGGGTATCTTTTCGATTCGCAAAACGCCTTTTCTGACGGTCGCCTCAAAATCGCCCTTAAAGCTTGCCCTGTTTTTTCCAAGAATCAGCATATCGCATATTGTTTTTATATGCACTTCTTCGGGTTTTAAACCACTTGAATCTTCACAAAGTTTTGCAATCATACGGGTTTTTATTGCAACGTGTTGAAGATTTAAAGTTTCAAGCAAAAGACCGCCATCAACAAATGCAGATTTATAAGCAGTTTCGGCAAAACTATCTATAAAATCGGCATCTTTAGAAAGATTGTTGCAGAGCCTCAATGCGTTTTGCACAGCGCCTTCATTAACCTTCACAAGCTCGGGTACAACGTTATGCCTTATACGGTTACGGGCATAATTCACATCCCGATTGGTTGAATCAGTGCAAAACGAAAGACTGTTTTCTGCACAGTATTGTAGGACGTCTTCTCTTGTTGCCAAAATAAGCGGTCGGATTATATTATCCCTTTTGGCAGGGATTCCGCATAAGCCCTTAAGTCCCGTACCTCTTGAAGCATTGAAAAGCAAGGTTTCGATATTATCGCTTGCGGTATGAGCCGTTGCAATAACACCCTCAGCAACCTTATTCAAAAATTCATATCTGACCTTTCTTGCTGCAAGTTCAAGGCTTTCACCGTTTTCTTCGGCAATTTTCGGCACACAAACTCGTTCACAAAAAAGTTCCACGTTCAATGTTTTGCAAAGGTCTTTTACAAACTGCTCGTCGCTATCTGCCTCATCACCTCTTATAAGATGATTAAGATGGGCAGCATTAACCTTAAAGCCGAATTCGTCTTTTATACTTAGTAAAGCATGCAACAACGACACCGAATCGGCACCGCCAGACAATGCTACCGTAACGGTACCGACCGAATCAAACATATTGTATTTAGCTGCGGCTTCTTTGATTTTATTTATCATTGACCAATCACATCCCGTGATGAAAAACGGGTATACTGACCATCCCAGTAAAGGTCAACGCTGTCAAGACCGCCGTGACGGTTTTTAGCAACGATACACTCGGCCTTATGTTCGTCAATCTGAACGTTGGGATCGTCGTTTTCACTCTTATAATAGTTATCACGATACATAAAGAGTACGATATCTGCATCCTGCTCGATAGAGCCCGATTCACGAAGGTCGGAAAGAGCAGGTTTATGAGATTTACCTTTAACCTCGGTACCACGGCTGAGCTGTGCACAGCAAATAACCGGCACCTGTAATTCTTTTGCCATTATTTTAAGATTTCTTGTGATATCCGAAACCTCTTGCACGCGGTTTTCGGTACGCTTAGCAGATTGCATAAGACCAAGATAGTCGACAATAACCAAATCAACCTTTTTCATACGACGGAGTTTGGCCTTCATTTCAGGAACGGTAATGCCCGATGTTTCATCTATATACATATTAACGTCTTTAAGACGCTCTCCTGCTTGTGACAATCTTAACCACTCGTCATTTGAAAGTTCAGCGGTACGAAGCTTGCCGCTTTCGATCATAGCCTCACTTGAAAGCAAACGCTGTGCCAACTGGTCACGGCTCATTTCGAGTGAGAAGAAGCAAACCGTTTTACCTGATTGAACGGCAACGTTTCTTGCAATGTTAAGTGCAAAAGCCGTTTTACCCATACCGGGACGAGCGCCTAAAATTATAAGGTCGGAACGGTTAAGACCTGTAATAATTTTATCAAGTTCGGAAAACCCTGTGGGAATACCGATATACTCTTTTCTGGTTTCGGGATTGCTTATCTTGGAAAGACGCACAAAGGTTTCGCCCTCAATAACACTTCCAAGTTGTTTAAGACCTGTTACATCCCTGCCTTGACGGATTTCGTAAATCTTCTGTTCGGCAGCGTCAAGCAAAAGGTTTGCATCGGTAACGCCACCCGAGGCCATATCGATAATATCCTTCGAAGACACAATGAGTGAACGAACATAAAAACGCTCACGAATAATATCGGCATGGGTTATGATATTGGCCGAAGTTGCAACCGATTGAATGATATTGGTTATGTAACTTTTGGCGCTTGTATCATCAAAAAGGTCATCCCCACGAAGTTTTTCAAGAATGGTAATAAACTCAATGGGTTGATTAGCTGCGCTTAAGGTTGTGAGAATTTCATAAAGTCTGCGGTTTTGCGGGATATAGAAATGCTCAGCCCTCAACTTGTCCATTACCATATTTATGCTGTGAGGATCATTTAATATTGCGCCGAGTACCGATTGCTCAGCCTCGTTAGAAAAAGGCAACGATGTGCCCATGAATCCCTGATCTTTATTTCCAGCCATTGCGGTTCCCCTTATTCAACAACGTTTACGGTGATTTTGGCGATAATTCCACTAAGTAACTTGACCTCGGCAGTAAACGAGCCATAAGACTTAATATCTGCCATGGATATCTTTTTCTTGTCAACGTCAAGGCCGAATTTAGCCTTAATTTCGGCAGCAACTTCCTTGGAGGTTACAGCACCGAAAAGTTTTCCGCCTGCACCGGCTTTTGCTTTAATAACAACCTCTTTGCCGTCGATTTTTTTGCAAGCCTCAGTTGCGGCTGCTTTTTCCTCAGCAATATGATGAGCCTTGGCAGACTCGCGGTTTTTAAGTTCGTTCAATGCAGTTGCATTAGCTTCAACCGCCAAATTCTTCGGGAACAAGAAGTTTCTTGCATAGCCGTCGGAAGCGTTTACCATTTCGCCCTTTTTCCCCAAGCCTTTAACGTCGGCATTCAATATAACCTTCATATTAAATCTCCTGTTCTTATGTTATTTTTTAAGTTCTTTTTTATATTCTTCAATAGCAAATTTCAGATGGTCGATAGCCTCATCAAAGCCTTCGGCTTGAAGCTGACAAGCAGCCATTGTTCTGTGGCCGCCACCACCCAATTTTTCCATTATAACCTGAACGTTCATTCCACCGAAGGAACGTGCGGAAATGTTTATCTCCTTGCCCACTTTGAAAAGCACAAAAGAGCCTAAAACTCCGCTTATTCCAAGCAATTCATCAGCCGCCTGAGCCGATGCTAATCTTGTATTGGGGTCATTTGATGCAGTGATTGCAACGGCACAGTCTCCGCCGTAAAGTTGAGCCGAACCAACAATCTCGGCACGAAGCTTATAAGCCTCCATAGAACCCGAAAACAACTTTTTAACCGTTACGGGATCGGCACCGCGGTTGCGCAAAAATGCAGATGCCTCAAAGGTTCTGACACCTGTGTTAAGTACAAAATTACGGCTATCGAGCATAATACCCGAAAGCAATGCCTCGGCCTCAATCTGACCGACACTCTTGGGCGACATATACTGCAAAACCTCGGCAATCATTTCACAGGTTGAAGAAACTGCCGTTTCGTGATAGAAGATAACCGAATCATTGATAAAATCAACCGCCTTGCGGTGATGGTCGATAACAACCTTGGTACGGCATTCTTCGTAAACTTCAGGTGAATCGAGGAAAGATGCACGATGGGTATCGGTTATGATAAGCAAGGTTTGTCCATCAATTATGTCCATAGCCTCGTCACCGCTGATGACGTTATGCTGTGATTCAAGCGTCTCGGCACGATGAAGAAGCGGTGCAGCCATTGTTTTGGTCTTATCCATAACAATATAAGCATCTCGTCCGAGCGATGTAACAGCTGAAGCCATCGCAAGACACGAACCAAAGCTATCAAGGTCGGCAAATCTGTGACCCATAAGTACAACGTTACTACTGGTCATTATAAGGTCTTTCAAAGTGTTGGCAATGATTCTTGCTCTTACCTTGTTGTGCTTTTCGAGTGCACCCGAAACACCGCCATAGAATTTATATTCGTTGTCGGCTGTTTTAACAACCGCCTGGTCACCGCCACGACCCAAAGCCATATCCAGTGCCTGTGTTGCCAACTCTTCACATTCGGAGAATTTTTCAGCACCCTTACCAACACCGATAGAAAGTGTTGCGTAGCTGTCACCAAATTTCAGTTCTCTAACGTTTTCAAGAACTTTAAAGCCTTCTTTACTAATTTTGGCAAAATATCTGTCTTCCATAACAATTAAGTATCGGTCACCCGAAAGTTTACGACAGATACCCGAAATCCTTGAACACCAGGCTTCAATTTCTCTTTGAACTTCACCGCGGAAAGAAGCTTTTTCACTATCTCTTGCATTTTTGGTTATTTCATCAAGATTATCGATAGCAACTATTGCAACAACAGGACGTGAACGTTCGTATTTCACGGCAATTTTGTTAAGCTCGGTTATATCAAACAGATAATAAACCTTGAGCTCAGTTCCTTCAGAATGAACATAAGAAATATAAACCGAATAAACGTTATCATTATATTTAAGGTTGGCATTTCCAAGGCTGTTAATATCGAAAAGGAAATCCGCACCAAAGACCGATTCAAGATGCTTTCCAACCATGGTTGAAGCGTCTTCAATGTTTTCTTCAAACGAAGGATTATACCAAACAACTTCGCCATAATCGGTGGTTATAAGTACCGGCACACGAAGTTCGCTTAAAGCCTTTGACTGTGCCGTTGAAATACCTTTTGAAACGCCCGAAATGATTTTTCCAATGTTAGAGTGCAATGAAAGCAGTGAAAAAACAACCACAACCAAGCCTAACGCAGCCACAATAAGTGATATGCCAAAAGCATAATCAGGCCATGCTTTTACTATGATGACATTTACAACCAACATTAAAAGCATTATAAGAAAAATTCTTCCTATTCCCCATACTTTTTTCATATCGGTCTACCTCCTCTTTAATAGGAATCACTGATTTTAAAATTAAATTTCAAGTATAATTGGTAATATCATGGGGCTACGACCGGTTTGCTCATAAAGATGACGTGAAAGTCCATCTCTTAGCCTTGCCTTAACGGTGCTCCAATCACGAATACCCGAAAGATAACATTTTTCCAAAATATCACAAGCAATTTCCCTTGCTTCGTCAAACAATTCTTCCGACTCTTTGACGTAAACAAAACCCCTCGAAATAAGTTCGGGACCCGAAAGCACTTCTCTTGTTGCCGAATCGACCGAAAGTGCCGCAACAATAATACCATCCTCGGCCAAATGCTTGCGGTCACGAAGAACAACGTTACCAACGTCGCCAACGCCCAAGCCGTCAACCATTATTCCACCGGCAGTTACTGTTTCAACAACCTTCATACCGCTTTGTGAAAGTTCGATAACCTTGCCGATTGACGAGATAAGAATATTCTTATCGGGAACACCAACGGCTAAAGCCAAAGAGGCGTGCTTTACAAGATGCTTTTGCTCACCGTGAATGGGAATAAAAAACTTCGGTTTGCAAAGGTCAAGCATTATTTTAAGTTCTTCCTGGCAAGCGTGACCCGAAACGTGAACGTCGTACATTTTTTCATAAACAACTTCGGCACCAAGCTTCAAAAGTTCATTTATAACCTTGGTGACAAGTTTTTCGTTACCCGGAATAGGTGTTGCCGAAATAATTATCATATCGCCCGAGCCGATGTTAACCTTACGATGATCGCCAAAAGCCATTCGACGAAGTGCCGACATAGGCTCACCCTGGCTACCCGTGGTTATGATAACCAACTGATCGGGAGTGTAGCGATTTATAACGTCGATATCAATAAGCACACCCTCGGGAACCGAAAGATAACCAAGCTCGCTTGCAACCTGCACAACGTTTAGCATACTTCTGCCCGAAACGGCAACCTTTCTGCCACAACGATTTGCCTCGTCGATAATCTGCTGCAAACGATGGATATTGGATGAAAATGTTGCAACGATAATACGCTTTTTATCAGCCTTTTTAAAAAGGTTTGAGAACGATTCACCAACAATTCTCTCAGACTGAGTGAATCCGGGACGCTCGGCATTTGTTGAATCTGAAAGCAAAGCCAAAACGCCCTTTTTACCAAGTTCAGCAAAACGAGCAAGGTCAATAACCTCTCCGTCAATGGGGGTTGTATCAATCTTAAAGTCACCTGTTTGAACGATAACTCCCGAGGGTGAAGTGATTGCAACTGCAACAGCATCGGGAATTGAATGGTTAACGTGGATAAACTCGATTTTGAAGCAACCCAATGTTATTGTATCACCGGGCTTTACTGTATTGAGCTTGGCAGAATCAAGTAAATGATGTTCTTTAAGTTTACCTTCGATAAGACCTAAGGTAAGCGCAGTTCCAAAAACAGGAACGTTAAATTCTTTTAAAAGATAAGGAATGGCGCCGATATGGTCCTCGTGGCCGTGGGTCACAACAAGTCCCTTTATTTTATCGGCATTTTTAAGCACGTGTGTGAAATCGGGGATAACAATATCAATACCCGGCATTTCCTCATCAGGGAAGGTCATTCCGCAATCAACAAGGAACATATCCTCGCCGCATTCATAAAGAGTGATGTTTTTGCCGATTTCACCAAGGCCGCCCAAAGGAATAATCCTTATAGGAACAACGGGTGCGGACTGCTTTTTGGATGACTGTTTTCTTTTATAAGAATAAGTTTTTGATTTGGGTTTAGACGATTGATAGGTGTTTCCTTTTTTAGGTGCTGCTTTTTTGTCAGCCTTTTTATTTTCCTGTTTTTTAGGCTTATCATTATAATTGATTGTGCGTTTATTGTTCGTTTTCTTGTTTTTTTCTGTTGTTTTGTTGTCCGACATTTCTTTTTTGGACTGTTTGTTTGACATTAAATAATCTCCTTTGAAATTTTCATGATATGTAAAACAGAAGTTATAGATAATATTATATATACTTATATATACATTTATACAGAATA
>JAZNEE010000159.1:0-10299 GCA_045588405.1 Acutalibacteraceae bacterium | reverse complement strand
ATTTGGTTAGAGTTTTTTTGTTTTTTATGTGAAATTACAGTTTATAAAAAAACAACCGCTTACAATAAAGTATACGGTTGTTTGCTGTTTTTAAAATCATTTGCTTTTATTGAATTTTTTGATAGCGGCAATCGATTCGTCGCTGATACTGTGTTCCATTTTACAGGCATCTTCGGAGGCAATTTCGGGGTCGACACCGAGGGATACAAGAAAATCAGTCAGTTGTTTATGACGATCGTAAATTTTTTCTGCTACCTCGCGACCAACATCGGTTAAAAGAAGAAATCCTTCGGGTGACACGGTGATATATCCACCATTTTTCAAAAGACCGACGGCTCGGCTGACGCTTGGTTTGGAAAATCCCATATATTCGGCAACATCCAACGAACGGACGTTGCCATTTTTAGTTGTTAGAACCAAAATTGTTTCGAGATACATCTGGCCTGATTCTTGTAAAATCATTATAAAATCACCTGACAATCATTTCTTTTAAATATTATATCATAAGGGCAATGTTTATGCAAGAGTGTGTTTACTAGGGGTGACAGAGGATAAAAAATATGAAATATTTAGAAAAAAGTGTTGACAAATTAAGGAAACGGTGTTAATATATCTTCAGTTAGCAGAGGCTAATTACTTTTTTGAGTCTTAGTTAGGCTCGGCTAACACATTATTTTGCTCACAGGTGATATGTAATGAATTTAAGATCCGCCGAGGAAGGAAAAGAATATATTGTTGCCGGCATTAACACCGATGACGAGGAACTTGATGCTTTTTTGTTTTCTCTTGGTTGCTATGCTGGTGAGCCGATAACCGTGGTTTCGCATCAAAAAGGTGGATGCGTTGTTTCTATCAAAGATGGAAGATACAATATCGACAATCAACTGGCAGAGGCCATTGATATCGAGTAATGACAAACATCAGCGAAAGCTGATTGTTTTTTTGAGACTCAGTTAGCAATAGGTAACTGATAACTGATTCAAACGTTTAGCTATTAAAATGGAGGATATTTTCATGAGAATTGCATTGACAGGTAATCCTAACAGTGGAAAAACGACAATGTTTAATGCACTTACGGGCAGTAATGAACACGTTGGAAACTGGGCAGGTGTTACTGTTGATAAGAAGGAGCATCAAATAAAAAAATCTTATTGCGATGAGGGAGAACAGCTTATAGCGGTTGACCTTCCGGGCGCATATTCGATGTCTCCGTTCACATCTGAAGAAAGCATCACAAGTTCGTATGTTAAAAATGAAAACCCCGATGTTATTATCAACATTGTTGATGCCACAAACTTAAGTCGAAGCCTTTTCTTCACAACGCAGTTGCTAGAAACAGGTGTTCCGGTGGTTGTTGCGCTTAACAAATCGGATATTAACACAAAAAAAGAAACCAAAATTAACGTTGAAGTGTTATCTCGCGAACTTGGATGTAAGGTCGTTGAAACCATTTCGACCTCGTCTGATGGGCTTAAAGAACTTGTAAAAGTGGCAATTGCTACTGTTGGTACCCAACAAAAGGCACCGTACATTCAGGGTGATATAGATATTACCAATAAAGCTGCTGTGACCGAGGCAGACAAAAAACGATTTGCTTTTGTAAATGCAATCGTTAAAAAGGTTGAAACCCGTAAGGTGTTCACTAAGGATAAAAACTTTCAAGATAAAATTGATACAGTTCTCACTAATAAGTGGGCAGGACTTCCGATTTTTGCCGTTGTTATGTTCTTGGTTTTTTGGATTTCACAGGCAGGACCCGGTGTTTGGATAGCAGATATGTTTGTTGCTTGGCTTGAAGCAGCCCAAGGATGGATAGGCGGCTTTTTTGAAAATGCCAATCCTTTGCTTTACGCCTTGCTTGTTGACGGTGTAATCGGTGGCGCAATTGCCGTTATTGGATTTTTACCGCTTGTTATGGTAATGTATTTCCTTATAGCACTTTTAGAGGATTGCGGATATATGGCTCGTGCTTCGGTTGTGCTTGATCCAATATTCAAAAAGGTCGGACTTTCGGGCAAATCGATCATTCCGTTTGTTATTGGCACAGGCTGTGCAATCCCCGGTGTTATGGCTTGCCGTACCATAAGAAACGAGCGTGAACGCAGAGCAACTGCAATGCTCACTCCGTTTATGCCTTGCGGTGCCAAACTTCCCGTTATTGCACTTTTTGCAGGCGCATTTTTTGATGATGCAAGTTGGGTTGGCCCGTTGATGTATTTCGCAGGTATCGTGTTTATCTTCTTTGGCGCCTTGATTATCAACAAAATCACAGGCTACAATGCAAAAAAATCCTACTTCATTATTGAATTGCCCGAGTATAAAGCACCTTCGCTTTGGAGAGCTTGCAAGTCTATGTGCAGTCGCGGTTGGGCATACATAGTTAAAGCTGCGACCATAATTCTTCTCTGCAACACAATTGTTCAGATAATGCAGAGTTTTACTTGGAGTTTCGCGGTTGCTGAAACTGCCGACGCTTCGATTCTTGCCTCGGTTGCAAAACCTTTTGCATATTTGCTTATACCCATTGTGGGTGTTTTGTCATGGCAACTTGCTGCTGCGGCTATAACGGGCTTTATTGCTAAAGAGAACGTTGTCGGCACCTTGGCAGTTTGCTTTGTGGGACTTGACAATCTTATCGATACCGAAGAATTGGCTCTTGTTGAAGGGGCAGGTAAAGAGGTTGCAACCGTTTTTGCAATTACTAAGGTTGCAGCACTTGCGTATCTTATGTTTAACTTGTTTATACCTCCTTGCTTTGCTGCGATTGGTGCTATGAGCTCGGAGCTTGGCAGCAAAAAATGGCTTTTTGGCGCAATCGGTTTTCAAATCGGTGTTGGCTTTTCGGTAAGCTATGCGGTTTACACTATCGGTACACTCATAACTGCACCCGAAACTTTAAGAGCTTTACCTGCTGTTTGCGGACTTGTGGCCGTTGTTTTGTTTGCTTTGGTGCTTGTTTATTTGAGTTTTAAAACCAAAAGAAGCGTTGCAAAAAGTGAAATTGTTGTTCACTAACGGAGAAAATTATGGATAATATTATAATTGTTGGAATAGTTGTAGTCATTTTAGGTCTAGTGGTTTTTTATGTTGTTAGGTCTAAAAAGAAGGGCAAAAAGTGTATTGGATGCCCCAACTCTTGCGGATGCAATGGAGATTGCAGTAAAAAGGGATAAGTTTTTCTAAAAGCAGTAAAAAAAGGAAGCACGACTAGTGCTTCCTTTGATTTTTATATCGTGACAAGTGGAGCTGGTAGCAAAAGAAGGAAATTATAAGTCAATATCCACCTCGTATTTGTCATCAATAAGAATATAGTTGACTTTATGCTTTTGAGCAAGTTCTAAAATTCGTGCATTGTCCGCCAAGACACTTTCAAGCGTGCACCACTCGTCATTCAAGCGATTTTCAATGATGCTTGCATACTTTTTTATTTCATCAAAATGATTTCTTATATAGTTTTCACTCATTATAAGGCAATAGTATTTAATGTTATCAAGATATTCCTTTTCAAAATCTTTTGCCCAACTAAAAGGAACATAGCAACCTTCTACAATCAGGTTTTGCTTGTTTTCAATAGCTGTTTTAATAATTTCGCGAACAATAGGCCATAAGTAAGCGGTCAGGTCAGCGTCATCACTCATTGGTGTGAGTTTTGTATTTGCACTGCGTATTAACCCCATTTTCAAATGGTCAATAGACAGATACGGATATTTATATTTTTCAAGTAAGTGTTGAGCAAGTGCCGTTTTTCCCACATGGGATGCACCGGTAATTAAAATAATCATGATTTTTTATCCTTACAAACTTCTATTATTTTAGTCTTTGCTTGTCTATTCTGTTTCTGATATCCATCATCTGCATATCGGTTTGGTGTATTGCTTCGGCGCATTGGATAAGTTCTTGGCTGATTTCTTCGTCCCAAATATCATCCTTTTTATATTTAAGGTCGTGCTCAATGCTTGCCCAAGAGTCCATCGCGATTGTTCTCAACTGAACTTCAACCCTCATATTCATCGTTTTATCCGAAAAGAAAACGGGAATTTCGATTATCATGTGATAACTGCGGTATCCGTTGGCTTTTGGGTTTTTTATGTAGTCCTTAATCTCGATAACCTTAATATCATCCTGACGGGCGAGCATTTTTGCAATCTCGTAAATATCATCAATAAACGAGCAGATAACTCGAACACCTGCAACGTCGTTGAGGTTGCGAACCATATTGCCGACCGTTACTTCAATATTTCTCTTTTTAAGTTTTTCAACAATGCTCAAAGGACTTTTGATTCTTGTCTTTACAAATTCAATGGGGTTACGCTTGTAGCGTACCGACATATCGTTGTTGAGCACCTGCAATTTGGTTTGCACCTCTAAAATGGCACATTCATAGCGCATCATCATTTCTCTGAACAACTGTAATTGGTCAAAGTATTGCTCGGCACCCTCGGGAACAAGGTCGTGGTTTATCGAAAGCGTTTTAAGTTGATTATTTAGCATAACTACCTCTGTTTTAAAACATTTTGATAGCAAATTAACGTCAAAGTATAAATAATTGACTATAATTTGCAATTTATTTAAGCACAGTTAAATCATACCATATTTTTGAAAAATATACAACAACCATTGGTTAAAGGGGTGAAAATTATTTGTAAATAGTGTATTAAGTTGGGCGTTAATATAATAGCCAAAAGTGCTATTGACATTTTTAATGTTGGCATTATAATGAAAATGCAAAGTATTTATTTGTTCGGCAATAGAGGTAAACGTTTATGGATATCAAAATCAACGGTGTAGAGGTCGTGCTTTTTGACAAGACCGATTCCACTAATTTAAGGGCAAAAACGGTTGCAAAACAAGGGTATAAAAGCCCAATGCTTTTTGTTGCCGAACAACAGACAGCAGGCAGGGGAAGAATGGGGCGAAGTTTTTATTCGCCGGCATGTACCGGACTTTATATGTCTTATCTTTATAAAATAGAAAACGGAATTTCCGATTCGGTTGCGGTAACAGGTGCCGCGGCGGTTGCTGTTGTGCGAGCTATAAAGGAACTGACCCAAATAGAGCCTAAAATCAAATGGGTGAACGATATTTTTATCGGTGGTAAAAAGGTTTGCGGAATTTTGACCGAAGCAGTGACCGACAAGAACAGTGTGACCTCGGTGATTGTAGGTATTGGCATTAACATTGATACCGCAGAGTTTCCCGATGAGTTAAAATCGATCGCAGGGTCGCTGGGCGTGACTTTGAGCCGTGAGGAGTTGGCAAAATCTGTTATAAAACACCTTCAAAGGTTGATTTTAGAGTTGCCCGAGAGAACGTATTTAGAAGATTATAAAACCCACTCGTGCGTTTTGGGTCGCGAGGTGGCTTATGTAGAAAAAGGCACCGAATTTAAAGCAAAAGCTGTTGACATTGATGAAAACGGCGGACTTGTGGTTATAGACCAAAATGGTGATAAAAAGACCTTGTCCACGGGTGAAATTTCGGTTAGGATATAAAATTAAAAAACCGCTTGAATTTTCAAGCGGTTTTTTTATGCGACTGAATCTATAAGCCGGGTTCTGTCTTGGACGACTATCTTTCTTGACGTTACGTTACCGTAACGCTCACGCCATCTTTCACGGCACGTAGGGCAACGTATAGCCGTAGTTGATGTTGCTTCGGATAGGGTTTACAGGGCTGCACGGTTCCCCGTCAGCCGGTGAGCTCTTACCTCGCCTTTCCACCCTTACCGCAAAGGCTATGCAATGCATAATCAAGGGGAAGCCCCAAGCTTTGCGGCGGTATATTTCTGTTGCACTTTCCCTAAGGTCACCCTCGGCGGCTGTTAGCCGTTATCCTGCCCTAAGAAGCCCGGACTTTCCTCAGGGGTCTAAAATGACCTCCCGCAGCCGTCCGACTCACTCGCAAATGTATTTTATCACATTTTTTAAAAAATGCAAATGTTTTTTATTTTAAAAATTTATTGACCGAAGCTTCGGGTAATGGTAAAATATTTTGTGTAAGTTTAAAAAGGGGAAAACTCCGATGACATTAAAAAAAATAATCAAAAAAAAGACGGATATAGGTCTTTATATTATCACGTTACTCGTTTCGGCAATTTTGCTTGTGATAGGCAACAGTTTGGTTTACGATAAGGAAGTTATGTTTCTCGGCGGATATGAGGACGGTGCTTCAAAGGGTGTTGTAACCGAAATAGTTCGAGACCACACAGAACCGGATACATTAGCCGGTGAATATATCGGTGATAACGTGTTGCTTGTTTTCAAATGCGAAATAACCAGTGGTGACCGCAAGGGCGAAACGGTTTTGGCAGAAGAAACCATTATGGTGACCGATGCAAAAAAACTGGACAAGGTTAAAGTGGGGGATAAGGTTTTTATTATCGAAGCCGAAGGAATCGTATGCGATTTTGTTATGTATGATTTTGATAGAAGCGGACCACTTTGGGTTTTAGGAATAATGTTTGTCGGTCTTGTTCTTCTGTTTGGTCGTTTTAAAGGTATAAACACTCTTGTTTCGCTAGGATTCACCTCGGTTGCAGTATTTGCGGTGTTCTTGCCCGCGGTTATGGCAGGAAAAAACATTTATTTCTGGGCTATAATCACCTGCATTTACATCACCGTTATGACCTTGCTTATAACCAACGGCTACAACAAAAAAACGCTGTCTGCCATTATTGGTTGTTCAAGCGGTGTGTTGATTTCGGGACTGCTTACGGCGATTTTCTCGAGGGCTACCAAGCTGACGGGATTTACCACCGAGGAAACAATGTATATTACCATGAACTTTGACATTGATCTTAACGCTCTTATTTTTGGTGGTGTTATTTTAGGCGCTGTTGGCGCGGTTATGGACGTTTCAATGTCGATTTCCTCGTCCATACGCGAACTTTATGACCAGTTGCCGGAGCCCACGTTTAAGGGACTTTTCAAATCGGGTATAACTATTGGCCGAGATATAATGGGCACAATGGCTAACACGCTCGTTTTGGCTTATATCGGTTGCGAACTTTCGGCCACGGTTATATCGGTTGCTTACAGTTCATCAATCACAACGCTTTTTGCACGTGAAAAGATAGTTGTTGAAGTTATGAACGCGCTTGTCGGAAGTATTGGAATATTGCTCACAATACCACTTACGGCTTTGGTCAGCGCTGCATTTTATATGAGCGAAAGTAAGGATCCATATAATAATGATAAATATTATGTCGAGCCTTCAGATGAACCCGATTTGTTTCAAAAAACCGAGCAGTAAATTTGAATTTTAAGTTTTGATTAAACCGAGGTGCTGTCGTTGGCATCTCGGTTTACTTTTTGGAAAAACTCTGTCAAGGATTTAACGTTTGTTGTATTTTGTTGTTGAAGTTTGTTTTTGGTTGTAATATAATTATACTAATTATTGGACAATGTTGTCAGTTACTAAAACCAGGAAAGGTTGTTTTTTATGGAATATCGTATCGAACACGATTCTATGGGCGAAATAAAGGTTCCCGCAGACCGACTTTGGGCAGCGCAAACACAAAGAAGCCACGAAAACTTTGAAATAGGTGTTGGCATTGAAACAATGCCCCGTGAAATCATTCATGCATTCGGTGTGCTCAAAATGGCCGCCGCTATTACCAATAATAAACTGAAACCTGAAAAAATGACCGACGAAAAGCTAAAGGCCATCAAAACTGCTTGCGAAGAAATAATGGCAGGCAAACTATATGACCATTTTCCTCTTGTTGTATGGCAAACAGGTTCGGGCACTCAGACTAATATGAATTCTAACGAGGTTATTGCAAATCGCGGTAATCAAATTTTAGGCAAAACCTTGCTTCATCCTAACGATGACGCTAATATGAGCCAATCGTCTAACGACACTTTCCCTACAGCTATGCACATTGCAGCAATTTTAAGCCTTGAAGATAAACTTATTCCCGCGATTGAGCAACTTGTTGTCACATTTAAGCGACTTGAAGCCGAAAACGAAGGTGTTGTTAAAAGTGGCAGAACACATCTGCAAGATGCCACACCCATTGCTTTTAGCCAGGAGATAAGCGGTTGGCGTTCAAGCCTTGAAAAAGATGTTGAACTTATCAAACGTTCTGTCGAGCCGTTGCGCGAGCTTGCTCTCGGAGGAACCGCAGTTGGAACAGGTCTTAACGCTCCTAAAGGTTTTGATGTTTTAGTTGCTGAAGAGGTTTCTAAAATCACTGGTAAAAAATTTGTTACCGCAACCAACAAGTTCCACGCGCTCACCTCTAAAGACGAGCTTGTGTTTGCACATGGGGCAATAAAGGCGCTTGCAAGTGACATGATGAAGATTGCTAACGATATTCGTTGGTTGGCATCGGGCCCTCGTAACGGTCTTG
Source organism: Acutalibacteraceae bacterium (assembly GCA_045588405.1). Taxonomy (GTDB): domain Bacteria; phylum Bacillota; class Clostridia; order Oscillospirales; family Acutalibacteraceae; genus UMGS172. The sequence continues at coordinate 1,946 of JAZNEE010000159.1, read as the reverse complement.
GTGAAATCTTCATTCCCGAAAATGAGCCTGGATCTTCCATTATGCCCGGCAAGGTTAATCCTACTCAATGCGAGGCTGTAACTATGGTTGCTGTTCAGGTTATGGGTAACGACGTTGCTGTTGGTATGGCCGCTTCACAAGGCAACTTCGAACTCAACGTGTTTATGCCGGTTGCTATTTATAACTTCTTGCAGTCATCAAGACTTTTGGCCGAGGCAATTGTTTCTTTCAACAAGAATTGTGTGGCAGGTATTACCGTCAACAAGGAGAAGATGCATCATAATCTTCATAATTCGTTGATGCTTGTTACCGCGCTTAACCCTTACATTGGCTATGAAAACGCAGCCAAAACTGCAAAAAAAGCATTTAAGGACAATATTTCTTTAAAAGAGGCTTGCGTAGAACTTGGTTTTCTTACTGCTGAAAAATTTGATGAAATATTTAACCCTGAACAGATGGTTTGATTTTGAAAGGGGCTTATAAAATGGACGTACATATTCTTACCGATCTTTTTGAAGCGCTTACAATATTTTGCTTTGGACTTTCGTGGCCAATTTCTATTCGCAAATCTTTGATTTCAAAAACGGCCAAAGGAAAGAGTTTGTTCTTCGAAGTTTTTTTGCTTGTCGGTTATGCATTTGGTATTGCCCGTAAAACAATCCAGGTTATAGCGCTTGGATATCCGCTTGAAGGGACAGGCAATTTTGGAACAATAATTTTTATCCTCAGTTTCTTCTTCTACGTTCTTAATTTTATCGAAATTTCAATTGACGTTGCTCTGTATTTCCGCAACACTAAGTTGGATAAATTAAGAGATGAAGGAAAAGAAATTTAGTCGCAACAAAAAGACTGTGCTACATTTAGTAACACAGTCTTTTTGTTTTGCGTTGATAAATTGAGTATAAATTAAGCAAAAAAGCTTTCAACGTTTTTGGTACTGCCAAGAGGCGAGTATCTCCAAGAATCTATATGATTTTCATTCAAATAATATTTCAGCGGAAGCCGTGATGGGTCGCCCATAAATGAATCAATAATAATAAGCTTAACCTTCATTTTATCGGGCAAAATGCTTTTTATATAAACGCTTGCTTTTTCGCCAACCTTAACACCCGATTTGCTTTCTGCAAGCCCTGCAAGGTTGGGGGTTAATTCAACAAAAACGCCATAAGTTTCGATTGACCGCACAATTCCCGAAACGGTTTCGCCCTGAGAAAAGCAATCGGCATTTTCCTGCCAGGTGCCAAGCAATTCTTTCATCGAAAGTGTGATTTTGTTTTCCCCTGTGCTTTTTATAACCGCTTTTATATTGTCACCGCACGAAAAACGGTCTTTTGGATGAGATATGCGTGAAACCGAAATAGAATCAATAGGAAGTAAGGCTATGCAACCACACCCGATGTCACAAAATGCGCCAAAGGTTTCAAGATGTGTGACGATTGCCGAAACAACGTCACCAGGCTTTAATGTGGATATGTATTCAGCTTGACAGAGTTCTTGGGCTTTTTTACGCGATAAAAGAGCAAGCTTGTTGCCTGCACGGTCGGTGGTGAAGCCGTCGATTATAAAAGACACAGGCTTGCCAACACGGGATATAAGAGCAATATCTCGAACACTTCCGTCCGAAATGCCGATTGCACCCTCGCAACGGGGGATTATTCCCCTCATACAGCCCAAATTCACAAGCAGATTGTGACCGGCATCACAAGCAGTGGCAACAGCTTCAACAACCATTCCTTTTGCGGCGGCTTCGCTAAGTAGTGTGGGCGATGATAAAAGCCTACGATTTTTAACAGTGCCAAGCAAATTACCCTCTGGACAAAAACAATTAACCATTTACAATACCTCTCTTTTAAGACGGCTGTTTGCCGTCTTTTCTTTTTTTTATTCCAAGATATTTATATGTGATTTTGGGTGGATTTAGGCTTAAAAAAATAATTTTTAAAAAA